>DATCZY010000086.1:0-4415 GCA_036525655.1 Lysobacterales bacterium
TTTGACCCCCTGCCGGCGCCGCCGATGCTGCACCACTGGGTCGACGGCGCCCTGGTGAGCGGTTACTACCCCTGGCCGAACGGCGTGGATGCCGAACGGATCGACAAGTCGTCCAACATGAGCTGGGAAGACCTGAAGAACCGCATGCTGGGTTCGATGGCCGTCGAAAAACCCCGATGACCGGCGTCCGGATGTGTTCCCCGGCATCGTTGCGGAAACAGGGCCGCGATGGCGTTTAAGTTCTCTTTTTCGGACCGCAAGGTCGGCGCCAAGACCAAGCGTTACCTGGTGCGCGCGGGCCTGGGCCTGATCACGACGCTGGGCGTGCTCGGCCACGTCGCCGGGTATTACAAAGTCCCTTACATCAACCAGATCGAAAACCTGCTGTATGACACCCGGGTTCGTTTGACCGCCAAGGGCGGCTTTGACGACCGTATCGTGATCGTGGCCATCGACGAGGCCAGCCTGAAACGCCACGGGCACTGGCCGTTTACGCGCGAGAAATTCGCCGACATGATGAACAACCTGTGGGAGTACGGCGCCTCCGTCGTGGCGTTTGATGTGTTGTTCGCCGAGCGGGATGAAAGCTCGGATGTGCGTTTGCTGCGGAACCTGTCGGAAAAGGAAGGCGACCAGGCATTTCGTGAAACACTCGACCGGTTCGAGCCGCTGCTGGATCGCGACCGGCTGTTTGCCGACGCCATGAAGAACGGGCCGACCGTACTGGGTTATTTCTTCGATACCAACAAGGACACCGCTTTCAAGACCGGGCAGCTGCCATACCCGGCGTTCGAGCTGGAACAGTCGATGCTCGACAGTGTTTTCCTTCCGCGCGGCGAGGGCTACTCCTCGAATCTGCCGGCGCTGATGGAATCGGCCTTTACGGCCGGGTTTATCAACAACCCGTTTATCGATCCGGACGGCGTCGTGCGCCGCACGCCGCTGCTGCACGAGTATCAACTAGGTGTTTACGAGTCCCTGTCGCTCGCCACCGCCACGACGTTCCTGAACGATATCACTTTGCCGGTGTTCGTCGATGCCTCGACCTGGATCGGTGATTACCCGCCGCTCGAGTCCCTGGAACTGGCCGGCCAACGCATTCCGATCGATCCCCAGGGCGCGGTACTGGTGCCGTTCCGTGGACCGGCCGGCAGTTTCCCCTATGTCTCGATCGGCGACGTCATCAGCGGCACTGTCGAAGACCCATTGATTTTCGATGGAAAAATCGCACTGGTCGGCGGTACCGCGCCGGGTATGTTGGACTTCCGTACAACCCCGTTCGGCTCGATTTACCCCGGAGTTGAAATACACGCCAACGTGATTGCCGGCATCCTCGACAACAGCTTTCGCTGGGAGCCGGCTTATACCGTGGCCGCAGAGATGATTACCGTAATCATCTTCGGTCTTCTGTCCAGCCTGTTTCTGCCCTTTTTATCACCCGTCATTTCGACCCTGATGACCGCGCTGCTGGGCTTTTTGGCGCTGGCTTTCAATTTCTACATGTGGGAAGTGGAACTGCACGTGCTGCCGCTGGCCATGACGCTGTACACCCTGTTCGCGATTTACGTCATCAACATGCTGTTCGGTTACTTTTTTGAAACCCGCACCCGCTCGCACATGGACAGCCTGTTCGGCCAGTACGTGCCGCCGGACCTGGTCAAGGAAATGAGCCGCGACCCGGAGAATTACTCTCTGGCTTCGCAGAAGCGCGAACTCAGCGTGCTGTTCACCGACATCCGCGGATTCACGACCATTTCCGAGGGCCTCGACGCGGCAGAGTTGTCCGCCCTGATGGACGAGTACCTCACCCCGATGACACGGATCGTGCACGAGTCCCACGGCACCATCGACAAGTACATTGGCGATGCCGTCATGGCCTTCTGGGGCGCGCCGGTATTCCACCCGGATCACGCCGAGCAGGCGGTCGGGGCTGGGCTGGCCATGCTCGAGGCGCTGGATCAGCTGAACGTGGATTTCCAGAAAAAGAACTGGCCGGAGATCAAGATCGGCGTGGGCATCAACACCGGCATGATGAGTGTCGGCAACATGGGATCCAAGTTCCGCAAGGCCTACACCGTGCTGGGCGATGTGGTGAACCTCGGTTCGCGCCTGGAAGGCATCACCAAGATGTACGGCGTTTCCTTCCTGGTCAGCGAGACAACCGCGCACAGCGCGGGGCGTTACGCCTACCGCGAGATCGACAGTGTGCGGGTGAAAGGCAAGGAGCGCGGCGTCACCATCTTCGAGCCGCTGGGGCTGGAGGAGGAACTGCCACGGGAAGTGCTCGATCGGGCAGCCCGGTTCAAGCAATCCCTGGAACTGTACCGCAAACAGGATTGGGACGGGGCCGAGGCCATCCTGCATGAGTTGCTGGTGGCTGAACCGGATTGCTTTCTCTACAACCTTTACCTGGAGCGGATCGCGCATTTCCGCGAAAACCCGCCCGGCGAGGACTGGGACGGCGTGTTTACCTTCATGACCAAGTAATCGTCACGGAAGCGTTCGAAAAGCGGGCGTTTCCTCCGAAATTGACGATGATAGCGCTGACAAAAAAACGTGCTATGATTAAATAAGATGGAAAGTGTATCTGCCCGCAAGGACTGGCGAGCCAAACAATTAAGTAATGTATTCAACGGTTTCAGCTGAATTTTAACCTGAAATTGCAAAAAAAGAGGCGGGTTGGGCAACCAACTTTTCGCAATCAGGGCTATAAGTCCAGTGACAGGTTCACCACAAACATGAAATTAAAAAGCAGGATTTTCTCGAGTTTGGTCCTAATGACCGGAATGGCCGTTTCTGCCGCCAACGCAGCAGAGGACAATTCCGGCATGGTGGTTGCTTCCCGCGGGGAGGTCAGCGCACTCGCCGACGGCAACTCCCGTGAATTGAAACAGGGTGATTTCGTTTACGTCAACGATGAGATCCTGACCGGCGCGCGCAGTTTTGCGGTGCTGCAGTTCACCGACGGCGCCAAAGTCACGATCCGTCCCGACTCCAAGTTGCTCATCGAAACCTACCTTTACGAAGGTAATGACAGTGATGAAGCCACCCTGAACCTGGTTTCCGGCGGCCTTCGGGTCATCACCGGCGCCATGGCCAAGACGAACCCGCAAAACTACAAGGTTCGCACCCCGGTGGCTCTGATGGGCGTGCGCGGAACCGAGTTCTCGATCCAGCTGTGTGGTGACCAGGTTTGTGCTGAAGACCAGATGGAAGTGGACTGACCCGAATTTTTCAAGCCAAAACTGCAAGCAATACTAAAGAGGCCCGCGATGCGGGCCTTTTTTTAATCAGGAATCGCTGGCCGGAGGTGCGGGTGCCGGGGGAACCACCGGTGCACCCGGCGGAACAGTCGCACCGCCTACCGGCGTCGTCGAGCCGGAAACCGTTGCGCCGCTGATCGGGGTACCTGGTCCGCAGCGCGCCACCAGCATGTCTTCCTCGACGAAGTTGAAAGTCGTCGGAATACGGTCGATGCCGATCGACGCGGCCACCCGTATGCGCTCAGGCTGGTCCACCGCCATGCTGCCCGATTCGGCGAACAACGAGACGATGATCGTCTTGCGGGTAAAGCCATAGGCTTCCAGGTCGGCCTTCAGCGCCGCCCGTTTGTCGGCGTCGATGTCTTCCAGCGCCGGGATGTCAAAGAATTTATCGAACTCCGCGATAGTTGGACGCAACTGGTAGTCACCCTGCCACCAGATAGGGACCTCGGCCAGCTTGATGCCCCGTTCGAAAAACGCCTTCTGTATCTCCTCGATGCTGACGTTGGCGCCGAAGTAACTGACCGGTACCGTGTTGGAATCGTTGAAAACCAAGGCAACCGGCAATTCGTTGCTGCCCAGTTCCTTGCGCAGCACATCGATCATGTTGTTGTCGAGCAGCACCTGGTTGGTTCCCACGAAGAGCGAGACCAACAGCGTCTTGGGCCGCTTGCCGCTGAGGATGGGCTTGTCCGGGTTCGGAGAATACCAGTACTCGGGTGATGAGAACTGGATCAGGTCGTTGTAATTGAAGACCGCATTGTACTCGCCATCGACGTAGCCCGCGATTGGGACCAGGACCTCCGGGACTTCAAAGTAGCGCTGAACGATTTCCTTCAGCTTGTTTACTTGGGAAAGGTCTTCGACCCTGTAGGTGTTGAACATCCGGCTTTGCGCCGCCTGGGTGGCGCAGGGCCATTCCAGGAACGCCGGCGGTTTGTTGATGCACTTCACCCCGCCCTCGTTGGCGAATCCGGATTCACCCGGGCCGAATTCGACGGACTTGCCGTCCTTGATCAGGAAGGTGCGGCCTTCGTCGGTGCTGGCGTACAGGCCCGGAGGCGCGCCTTCCAGGTCGATACACTTCTGGTTCGTGTCCTCCTGCGCCAGCACGTTGCCGGCGAGGACCGAAGCGATTAATGCAGGCAGTAT
>DATCZY010000087.1:0-5245 GCA_036525655.1 Lysobacterales bacterium
ATGCGCCGCGCCGGCACAAAACTACAGGTAAAAAGAAAGGGCAACCAAAGAGCAGGCACTTAGTTGCCGGGATTCACCGGAAGCCGGGTATTCCGCCTGAGACACGCTGCAGGTACTTCCCTGTAAGCTCTCCCGCCAACGTCCTGTTGGCGAAGGTCTCAGGAGGAATACCCGGCTCCCGGCGAATTGTGCGAACATGGAGTGAGTTCGCTGTCGTGTCCACGGATGACAGGTTCATGGCTGATCCCTGCCAGTCAAATTAAATCCAGGCAAAAAGGGTGCGTGTCTCCACGCACCCTCCATATCTCAACGCGTAAAGAAAAACTTTCCGTCTTCGACGTCGATGTGCACCGTGCTGCCCGACGGGAAATCCCCCGCCAGTATCCTTTGCGAGAGCG
Source organism: Lysobacterales bacterium (assembly GCA_036525655.1). Classification (GTDB taxonomy): domain Bacteria; phylum Pseudomonadota; class Gammaproteobacteria; order Xanthomonadales; family SZUA-36; genus SZUA-36. The sequence continues at coordinate 399 of DATCZY010000087.1, forward strand.
GGTTTTCGACCTTCTGCTGAATGGCCCGTTTCAGGGGCCGCGCCCCGTAGACCGGGTCGAAACCTGCCGTGGCCAGGAGGTCCAGTGCATCGTCGCTGACTTCCATTTCAAGACCGGCATTGGCCAGGCGTTTTCTGACGATATTCAGCTGAATGCCGGCGATCTGCCGAATCTGCGCCTGGTCAAGCGGATGGAATACCACCAGTTCGTCGATGCGGTTGATGAACTCGGGCCGGAAATGATGCCCGACCACCTCCATCACCGCGGTCTTCATGGCCTCGTATCCCTCCGGCGCCAGGTCCTGGATGCGGGCGGAACCCAGGTTGGATGTCATCACGATGACCGTATTTCGGAAATCGACGGTACGCCCGTGACCATCGGTCAAACGGCCGTCGTCGAGTACCTGCAAGAGAATATTGAATACATCCGAATGGGCCTTTTCGACCTCGTCCAACAGGATGACCGAGTACGGTCTGCGGCGCACGGCTTCGGTCAGGTAACCACCCTCCTCGTAGCCGATATAGCCCGGCGGCGCGCCGATCAGCCTCGCCACGGAATGTTTCTCCATGAACTCGGACATATCAATGCGCACCATGGCTTCCTCGGTGTCGAACATGAACTCCGCCAGCGATTTGCACAGCTCGGTCTTGCCGACACCGGTCGGGCCGAGGAACAGGAATGAACCGATCGGCCGGTTGGCATCCGACAGGCCGGCACGTGAACGGCGTATAGCGTCGGACACCGCCGTTACGGCTTCATCCTGACCAATAACGCGCTTGTGCAGGGCCGATTCCATGCGCAACAGCTTGTCGCGTTCGCCTTCAAGCATGCGCGACACCGGGATACCGGTCCAGCGTGAAACCACCTCCGCGATCTCATCCTCGGTGACACTGGTGCGCAACAGGGTGAATTCTTCCTGCTCGCCTTTTTCGGCCTGCTTCAAAGCCGCTTCCAGTTCAGGGATGCGCCCATAATGTAGTTCAGACATGCGCGCCAGATCGCTGGCGCGACGGGCCGTTTCCAACTCCGCGCGCGCGCGCTCCAAATCTTCCTTGATGTGTGTCGTACCCTGAACCGCAGCTTTTTCCGACTTCCAGATTTCTTCCAGATCTGAAAACTTGCGCTCCAGCTTTTCGATGGTCTCATCAAGATCAGCCAGACGCTGGATGGAAGCCTCATCCTTTTCCTTTTTCAGCGCTTCCCGCTGGATTTTCTGCTGGATCAGACGACGTTCCAAGCGGTCCAGCTTCTCGGGTTTGGAATCGATCTCCATGCGGATACGCGAGGCTGCTTCGTCCATCAGGTCGATGGCCTTGTCCGGCAGTTGCCGGTCGCTGATATAACGATGCGACAGGGTGACCGCGGCCACCAGTGCCGGATCGGTAATATCCACACCGTGATGAACCTCGTAACGCTCCTGCAGACCACGCAGGATAGCGATGGTATCTTCCACCGTTGGCTCACCGACAAACACCTTCTGAAAACGGCGCTCCAGCGCGGCATCTTTTTCCATGTACTGCCGGTATTCATCGAGCGTCGTTGCACCGATGCAGTGCAATTCACCGCGGGCCAGTGCGGGCTTGAGCATATTGCCCGCATCCATCGAGCCCTCGGCCTTGCCAGCGCCCACAATGGTGTGTATCTCATCGATGAACAGGATGACATTACCCTCCTGTTTGCTAAGGTCATTCAATAGCGCCTTGAGACGCTCCTCAAATTCACCTCTGAATTTTGCACCGGCGATCAGGGCGCCCATATCCAGTGACAGCACGCGTTTGTTCTTCAGGCCTTCGGGCACTTCACCATTGACAATCCGTTGCGCCATACCCTCGACGATGGCGGTCTTGCCGACACCCGGTTCACCGACCAATATCGGGTTATTCTTGGTCCTGCGTTGTAAAACCTGGATGCAACGACGGATTTCCTCATCCCGGCCGATGACCGGGTCCAACTTTGATTGCTCGGCTCTTTCGGTCAGGTCGATGGTGTATTTCTCCAGCGCCTGGCGTGATTCTTCAGCGTTGGGGTCGTTGACCTGTTCACCACCGCGCATCTCGTCAACGGCTTTTTCGATCGCGTCACGGCTGGCCCCGGTCTGTTTCAATATATCGGCAAGCGCGCCCTTGAGTTCCATCGCCGCCAGCACAAAAAGTTCGCTGGCGATGTATTGATCATCGCGCTTTTGCGCCAGTTTATCGGTCACCGTCAATATCTTGATGGTCTCGTTGGACAGATTGACTTCCCCCGCCGCACCTGAAACCTTGGGCATCGCATCGAGTCGTTCACCGAGTTGTGAACGCAGCGCGTTGACCCTGACACCGGCCTTGGTCAACAGGTGACGGATCGAGCCGCCTTCCTGGTCCAGCAATGCCACCATGACGTGCTCCGGTTCGATTAACTGGTTGTCCAGACCGACCGCGAGGCTCTGTGCATCCGCCAGCGCCAACTGGAACTTACTGGTTAGTTTGTCCATTCGCATTGTTAATTCCTCTGAATGTAATAGCGCCGCACAAAGACGGACTGTGATGAGGAATAATTGCGGTCGACAGCTTGGGAAATCAAGCCGATATGCCATTGCGCTGGGCTACCCAATGGCTGGATCAAAGCCCGCTTGCGGATACACACCAGTGCATCGAGACAATCCACCGTAATTATCCAGTCGTGGCGAATGCAGTTGATCGCGCCGCGCTTCAAAAAAAAACCTAAATAAATTTAATGTGTTAGGCTAGTTGTGCGAACAACACGTCAGACTCTCCGTATTCATAGCGAATAAGAGAGCGATAACTACAACTAAAACACAGCTCGGGAGAACAAATCTATGATTAGCAAAAACCCTTACCAGTGCCTTCTTTTTATGGCACTTTCATTACCCTTTCATCAGGCATTGGCGCAAGAGGAATACGACGACGTACTGGAGGAAGTCCAGGTCACCGGCAGCCGCGCTTCATTCTCTACCGCAGACGACGCGCCGGTACCTGTATCCGTGTTATCCAACGAGATGCTGACCAACACGGGTGCAACCGAATTGGGCAGAGCCATTCAGATGGCCGCACCTTCGTTTAATTTTTCAAGCTCATCCATCAGCGACGGCACCGACGCGTTACGTCCTGCCACCCTCAGGGGCCTTGGCCCCGACCAGACCCTGGTTTTGATCAATGGGAAACGAAGGCATACCAGCGCCCTGATTCATGTCAACACGTCCGTTGGCCGGGGCGCTGCCGGCACGGATATGAATGCGATCCCTATTTCGGCTGTAAAGCGGGTTGAGGTACTTAGAGATGGCGCGGCAGCCCAATATGGCTCGGATGCCATCGCGGGTGTTATCAATATCATACTAAAGGATTCGTCCACCGACGGTCTTGCTACCCTGGAATATGGTCAGACATTTGAAGGTGACGGTGAAACCTGGGTTGCCAATGTCAACGACGGCTTCGCACTGGGAGAGGATGGGTTCCTTAACCTCACCTACCAGCACCGCGACCGCGGAGCAACCAACCGGGCCGGCCTGGATGGCAGCCGGCAGTACCCCTGCACGGATGGCACCAACATCGATTACAGTTGTTCAACCATCACGACCCTGGATCCGCGCGAAGCGACCTTTGACCGCAAGAGCTTTCGAATCGGTGATGCGGACTCCACGCAAGATTCTTTTGTCGCCAATATGGGGATTACCGCGGGACCGGGAGAAGTCTATGCGTTCCTGACCTATTCCGACCGGGATAACCAGTCGGGCGGATTTACGCGTCCCGCCAGCAATTCGACAGGCACGGTGCTTGAGATTTATCCGGATGGATTTCTTCCCCTGATCAATACTGCGATCAAGGACCTGAGCTTTTTTGGCGGCTATTCCTGGGACTCCGATTCCGGTTGGAGCTATGACATCAGCGGAGGCTACGGTGAGAATAAATTCGGTTTCACCATCAGCAATTCACTGAATGCCTCTTTTGGCCCTGCCAGCCCAACCCGGGCGTTTGCCGGTGACCTGATCCTTGACCAGACCACGTTTAATTTTGATTCCAGCAAATTGTTTGACACCGGCAGCGTTCCGATCAACGTAGCCTGGGGTGCCGAATACCGCGAGGAAGGCTACCAGATCAAACCCGGTGAGCCGGTCTCCTATGAAGACGGCGGCGCCAGGAACCCTGTCACGGGCGGTGCGTATTCGCCGGGTTTCCAGGTATTTCGAGGCTTCTCACCCAACGAGGCGGTTAATGAAGACCGTGACAGCTGGGCGCTTTATGTCGATTTGGAATCCCAGGTCACGGACCGCTTACTATTGACCGGCGCAATTCGCTATGAAGATTTCAGCGACTTTGGCAGCACCACCAACTGGAAACTCAGCGGCCGCTTTGATGTGACCCAATCGTTTGCAATACGTGCCGCCGCCAACACGGGCTTCCGCGCGCCCAGCATGCAGCAGCAGTTTTTCAACAGCATCAGCACGCAGTTTGTTTCCCGGCCTGGCAGTAGCGAACTGGTTCCCGAGGAACGGGGTACATTCAGAAATGACAGCGCCGTCGCCAAGGCGCTGGGAATCCCAAGTTTGATGGAAGAGCAATCTGATAACTACTCCATTGGTTTTATCTGGGATCCAACTGACAACCTGAGCATTACTGTCGATTACTTCAGTATCGACATCACCGACCGCATCGTCATTTCGGGTGCAATTTCTGCGACCAATCCCGCCATACCACAAAGTATCCGGGATGTCCTTGCAGCCAACAGCATTGGCGCAGCCCAGTTCTTCACCAATGCCGGTAAAACCAAGACCGATGGCATCGAGGCGGTGCTCAGCTGGTCGATGCCAACCAGCAATGGCGGCATCTTCAAACTGGACGGCTCTGCAG
>DATCZY010000088.1:0-4399 GCA_036525655.1 Lysobacterales bacterium
ATTGAGCGCGATGCAGATCACGCTGCCCACTGCGGTCTGCGAGCACCCCGTGGCTGAAGCCGCGGCGCCGGTAACAGCGGCGGTCAACGACAAGCCGGTGCCTGAGCCCGAAGCACCGAAGAAACCGGCAACTGATAACAGTCATGACACACCCGTAGAAATCGCGAACACTGAACCGCTGACCAGTGCGCCCACTGAAAGCGGGACACAGGGTGACGTCGTAAATTCGCTACCACCGGTCAACACCAATGCAATTGCACCACCTTCTGTTTGGCAAAGTGTGCCCATTTGGCTGCCCCTGCTCGGTGTCATCGTACTCGGGGTTTTTATCTGGAAAGGCATTTTCTTTTTCCGCCTCAGCAGCAAGACACCGGATGAAACAGCCGCAACGAATATTACCGCTAAGGTTCAACCCGCGTCCGACGAACCGGTTACGGCCCCGCTGGCTGGCAATGCCGATGCCGGCGTCATCAAACCGCGTTCGGCGCCGGTGCCTGACCTTGAAATCCCCTCGCAAGGAACACGCCCGGACGGTTGCGACGGTGTGCTTCTCGTCGAGGGGGTGCTCGATGCGGATACGCCTTTCAAACGGTTTTGCTTTGTAAATACCGGTAACATCAATATCATGATCGGCAGGGGCGATGCGGATATTGCCATCGAGCACGCGGCCATCAGTCGCAATCATGCCCGCATCGAATCCGACGGCAGCTTGCTGACTTTCTCCGACATGGGTTCCAGAAATGGAAGCTTCATCGGCGATGTCCCTTGCCTGCCAGGCGAGATACTGTATTTTGATGCAGATGACGAAATATTCCTGGGTGATGTAAGCATGACGATCCGTGTAGTTACACAAGAGGCGCAGTGGGCATGATAAGCCAGTCATCAGCGCTTCAGCCCGGCTCACATATCGCAGATCTGCAGATCAACGCGATCCTCGGCGTCGGCGCAAACGGCATCACTTACCTGGTGACCGACCCGGCCATCGGCACGCGTTTTGCGCTCAAGGAGTACCTTCCCGCCAAACATGTGACGAGACGTGAAGACGGTAAAGTCATACCCAACGACGAATCGTCAGCGGCGCTTTTCGCCGAAGGCCTCAAGGCTTTTTTGAGTGAAGCGCGCATTGTTGCCGCCCTCGACCACCCCACTGTCGTCAAGGTATTGCGCTACTTTGAAGCCAACGGCACCGCCTATTTCCTGATGCCCTACTACCGTGGCCAGGCATTGCACCACCTTCTCGAGTCGAGAGGTGTGTTTAACCGCGAAGACGCGAAAGCGGTCATGTTGCCGCTGATGGATGCGCTCGAGTACATCCATAAAGAGGGCGTCATCCACCAGGACATCAAGCCCGGCAATATCTACATAACGGAGCAAGGCGACCCCGTATTGCTGGATTTCGGCCTCGCGGCTACCACCGGGCAAACGACACGACTGGGCAGCGAGGGTTATGCCGCACCTGAACAATCGGATACCGAGGGCCCGATAGGACCCTGGACCGATATTTACGGCCTCGCAGCCACCCTTTACCGTTGTGTAACCGGCAGGATTCCGACACCGGCGGTGCTGCGTCAGGAGGCCCTTTCCATCGGTGAGGCGGACCCGCTCACGGCGTTTGCGCAACTGGCGCCCACCGGAATGTACGGCGGTCTGACCGATGCGGTGGAGCTGGGTCTGAAAGTGCCGTGGCACGAACGTCCCAAGGACGTCGGCATATGGAAAAAGTCTTTCAAGAGCCTCGACTGGCACCGCTCGATAGTGGTGGCGGGCAAAACCGATGCCTACGCAAAGGAAAGCAGGGAGTGGTTACCCATGATCCTGCTGGGTATTTTTCTGTTGGCCATGGCCGCGGTCGGAATTTTCCTGCTCACCGATGAATCTCCACAGCCAACGCCTGCGAGTTCTGTTTCGGGAATTGATGAGTCATCACCGTCCGGCAGCCCCGCTGCGCGTTTACAGGAACCGTCATCGGAGGAACTGGAGCGCTGGCAGGGCGCGCTCAAAGCCGACACGGTGCTCGGCTACCGGCGTTTCATCAGTGATTACCCCGAATCCATTTACCGGCCCCAGGCCGAAACGCAGCTGGCTATCCTCGACGAAAACACCTGGCAAACCCTGTCGACCGAGGACAGCGTGCCCGCCTATGAGGACTACCTCGAGATTTTTCCGGACGGTATTCACCAAGCCGAAGCGCTGCAGCGCATCGAGGCCATTCAACAGGCCGAGGCTAAAAAAGAGCGCGAAAGACTGGAGCGCGAAAGACTGGACAACCTCGCCTGGGAAACTGCCAGCAACGAACGGAGCGTAGCCTCATTCGACCGCTACATCGGTGAGTGGCCCGCCGGTATGCATATCGAGGAGGCCACGCGAATACGCCGTCTGCTCAAGGATCAGTCGGATGACGACAAGGCCTTTCAGACCGCACTGAAGCTGAACAAAAAGGAAGCCTACCAGGCTTACATCGACGCCTTCCCAAAGGGCGTCAATGTCACAGCGGCACTGCAGCATATCGATGACCTGACCTTGCGCCCGGGTAAAACCTTCAGGGATTGCAGCGATTGCCCACCGATGATGGTCATACCTTCAGCGGCCTACTGGCAGGGTTCGGCAGAAGACTCACCGCTTGGCCTGAGCATGGAAAGGCCACGCAGGCTGGTGACGATCAACAAACTGTTTGCCGTCAGCATCTACGAGATCACCATGGCCGAATGGGACAATTGCTTCAACGACAGAGGCTGCAGTTCGCAACCGGGTGACAATGGCTGGGGAAGAGGCAACCGGCCGGTCATCATGGTCTCCTGGAACGACGCCGAGGAATACGTGCACTGGCTCAGTGAAAAAACCGGTCAAAGCTACCGCCTGCCCAGTGAAAGCGAATGGGAGTACTTTGCCAGGGCCGGCGAGGAAAGCGACTGGCCGGGCGGTCACCCCGCGATCGTCTGCGAGTTTGGCAACGTCGCCGGGGCCGAGACCGGCTTCCGTTGGCAGCACGAACAATGCCGCGATGAATCAGCATTGGGAACCACCCCGGTCGGATCATTCAGGGCCAACGCTTTTGGTTTGTACGACACCATTGGCAATGTCTCGGAGTGGACGGCCGATTGCATGAACCTGTCCTATGTCGATGCCCCCGTGGATGGCAACGCCTGGGGCCGCGGTATCTGCAGTTCACACATGACCCGCGGTGGCTCCTGGATCACCGGCACGAAAGAAATCCGGCTGCCGGCGCGCTTCAACCTCAAAAATGGTGATCGTAACGACTTCACCGGTTTCCGCGTGGTGCGGGAAATCAACGAGTGATCGCTTGAGCAAGAACACATGAAAAAACAGACTTTATTCGCAGCCCTGGTATGTCTTTTTTTGTTGCAGTCCATCCCGTCGGTTTCCGCCCAGGATGTCGAACCCGCCCCTGCCCCTGCGGACGAAGCAGAGACACCCGCAACGGAGGAACCGGCGGCCCGCGCCGGACAGGAAGTAGAGATCAACGAGGACACCTACCGCCAGTTCATGGAACTCAAGGATGCCAACCGGCAGGGCGATATGATTCCGGAAGATGCTTTCAAGCCCGGCACAGGTCTGCAGAAGCTCGAAAAACTCCCCGAGGAATCGCAAAAACACCTGAGGAACGAGTTACGCGAGATCATCGTCCAGGGCGACCCGTGGCAACCCGGTGACGAGGATGCTGAATACCCCTATGTTCCCAGCGCAGCCGCCGGCAAGGACCCGTCCCTGCAAAAACAGGAGCAGGAAGCCTGGGGCGAACTGGTCGACAGCTATAACCAGCGTGAGGCGCAGATTTACGCGAATTCTGCCAAGTCGGGCGCCGCGATGGGTTCGCAGGAAGGTGGTGGAAATAAACCGGGTGACGGGGAAAGCTCCGACGGTGACGATGGACAGAACGAGGAAGGTAAAGCGGGTCAGCAGGCAGGTCAGGAAAGCGACGCTGACGCGAGTGACACTGCCGGCACCTATTCGGCCAACGCCCCGAATGACCCAAACGCCAGGAGCACGGCGGGCGTCTCCCAGAATGCAATGGAGTTTTTGCAGGGGCTTGGGAAAGGCGGCACCGATGCCGGCAGTGGCAATCCGGGTGCACTGGTTGGCAACGGCGGACAGTCGGAATCACCTGCATCCTCCGAAGGTGAAGGGCAGACACAGGGTCAGGGTGAGAGCCAGGCTCAGGCACAGGAATCCGGTCAGGCCGGCGCTGAATCTGCTGATCAAGGCGAAGCACAAGCAGACGGTGATGACGCCGCTCAGACCGGTTCCCAGGGCGATGGTCAATCGCAGGATGCCCAGCAAACCGAAACCGCACCAAAGACGGCTCCAAGTATTCCCCCTGCTGAAAACTCTCCTGCTCTGCCTGTTGAACCCGAGGAGGAAAGTACCGCCGGCGCGTCCC
>DATCZY010000089.1:0-2594 GCA_036525655.1 Lysobacterales bacterium
CTGGGGGTAGTTCAGCGGCAAGCCACAACATTGACGCGCGTGAATACCCCCAGTGCTCAAAGACACGCTGCAAACCGGACCTGAGATGAATCTGGCCAGCCAACAGGTTCATCTTTATTTTTCCCAGCCCGGAAAAATAACCGATCCCGACCTTCTGCAGCGTTACGCAACGTTACTCACCGATGACGAACGGGCACAGATGTCGCGTTTCTATTTTGCCGGCCACCGCCACCAGTACCTGCTGACACGCGCGTTGATCCGTAGCTGCCTGTCCGCCTACTACCCGGTGGAACCCGCCGACTGGCGATTCGCGAAAAACGATTATGGTAAACCGCAGGTCCGCCATCCGCACAGCGGTGTAAGCGCCAGGTTCAACCTGTCCCACACCAATGGCCTGATCGTCTGCGCAATCACCGCGGATGTCGACATAGGTGTGGATGTGGAAGATGCCGACAGGACCACGCGCGCCGCATTTGAAAGTCTTTCCAGTTACTTCTCGGCGCAGGAAATCAAAGACCTCGTGGCATTGCCGGCAGAACGGAAGAAGCAGCGGTTCTTCGATTACTGGACGCTGAAGGAATCCTATATCAAGGCACGCGGCATGGGGCTTGCGATACCGTTGGGCAAGTTCAGTTTTCACTTCAAAGGCGACCAACTCAAGGAATTCAGGGTTCACCCGGAACTTGGGGATGATGCGCAAAACTGGCGTTTCTGGCGCATTGCAATGACCGAACGCTACCCGGTGGCAGTAGCCGTGAACGCTGCGGGCCGTGATTTCGAGATCAGCGCTTTCGATACCGTTCCGTTGTTGAGCAGTGACCCTTTAGAGCTGATATTCAAGTGAAAAATCGCTGACCAAAAGGTAAAAACACTGTTTTTCGTACTGACTTTCAGTCGCCGGTCAACGCCTCGCAAAGTGCGACATTGTCGATGGCAACGCGCTGTATGGGTACGATGCCCTGCCGCTTGATCGACGGGATGTCATACTCGATGACCCCTGAATTGCAGTCATAAAACGTCAGTATGATGGTGCCGTCTGAACCCGGCGGATCGGTGCGCGTGATCTCGGTGGCGGTATCAAAAAGACCACCCGAGGTCATTTCAATATTCATCACCGCCACATTACCGGCAATCGGGCCCAGTGCCGTGAGCCAACGGTGACCCGGGTCGCCGAGATTGGCAACGGCATCCGGCGGTGGAAGTTCGGTGTCGTAGGTAAACCACGCCAGCGAAACCCTGCCCTGCTCGGGAAATACATTGATGAAAAACCCCTGGCCATCGGTAACGGGATAGTACCAGGCATCATTCAAACCGGCATTGAAACTGAAAGTGTTGAACCCGCTCAGGTCAAAGGCACGCACCTGGCCCGCATCAACACCACTGTTGTTGATATTCAGCGGGGCGCCGATGCCCGCGCGGTTTCCGTTGGCTGACAAGGCGACCGCCCAGCCGAATTTGTCGCCGTAGGCCGCACCGTTGATGTCGGCACCTATCTGTGTCCAGGCCGCATTTGACCATTGATAAACACGCGCCTGGCCGGCATCGATGCCGGTGGCATCGTTGTTGATAGCGCCGATGGCGAGCCGGTTGCCATCTGCAGATAACGATAAGGACCAGCCGAAATTATCACCGAAAGACGCGCCGTTGATATCTGCGCCCAACTGCGTCCAGGCCACTCCCGACCATTGATAGACGCGCGCCTGGCCGGAGTCGATACCGGCACCGTCATTTTTATGTGCACCGATGGCAAGGCGGCGGCCGTCGGCGGACAGCGATACCGATGCACCGGACTCATCACCGAAGGCCTCGCCGTTGATATCGGTACCGAGCCGGGTCCAGGCCGAACCCGACCACTGGTAGACGCGTACATGGCCCGAATCGATGCCATTACCATCATTCTTGCGTGCGCCAACAGCCAGGTATTTACCGGTTGAAGAGAGCGCGACTGACCAGCCCGATTCATCGCCAAACATTTCACCATTGATATCACCGCCGAGCTGTGTCCAGCCCGAACCCGACCACTGGTACACGCGCACATGGCCCGCATCGAAACCGTTACCATCGTTTTTAATGGCGCCGATGGCGAGGCGGTTACCATCGTCTGACAAGGCCACCGAATGGCCGGATTCATCGTAGGCTGCCTCACCGTCGATATCGCTGCCGAGCTGTGTCCAGGCCGAACCCGACCAGCGGTAGACGCGTACGTGGCCCGCGTCGAAGCCTGCGTCATCGTTATAGGGAGCGCCGATGGCCAGGCGAACACCGTCTGCGGACAGCGCAAGAGAACTGCCCGAACCGTCGTAGGCCGCTTCGCCATTGATATCACCACCAAGCTGCGTCCATGTCGTACCCGACCACCGGTAGACACGCACGTGGCCCGCATTGATGCCACCGCCATCGTTTTCCGGCGCACCAATGGCCATGCGGCTGCCGTCCAGGGACAGCGCAACCGCCGTACCGGATTGGTCGTAGGCCGCCTCACCATCGATGTCCGCACCGATTTGAGTTTGCGCCAGTGCCCCACCGGACACACAGAACAGACAGAGCGCAACTAACAGGGAAGCGAACGGGCAGTAATGAGCCATTGGCGGATT
>DATCZY010000090.1:0-5144 GCA_036525655.1 Lysobacterales bacterium
ACGCCGGCTTTTTTGACGACCTGGTCACACCCTGGAACGGCGTCAGCAGGGATAACAACCTGCGACCCGACACCAGTCTTGAAAAGCTGGCCACCCTGCGTACCGCTTTTGACAAGGGTCCCAAAGCCACCCTGAGTGCGGGTAACAGCACCACGCTGACCGATGGTGCGGCCGCGGTTCTGCTATGTTCCGAGGAGTGGGCCGCCAAACACAAGCTTCCGGTGCAAGCCTTTCTGACCACGGGCCGGTCTGCGGCAGTGGACTTTGTCAATGATGAAGGACTGTTGATGGCGCCGACGGTCGCCGTTGCCGAAATGCTGCAACGTACCGGTCTCAACCTGCAGGATTTCGACTTTTATGAAATCCACGAGGCCTTTGCTGCGCAGGTGTTGTGTACGCTCAAGGCCTGGGAATCAAAAGATTACTGTAAACAGCGCCTTGGGTTGAAGAAGCCACTCGGCAGTATCGACAGGGATAAACTGAACATCCGCGGCAGCAGCCTTGCAGTCGGCCATCCTTTTGCCGCGACCGGCGCCCGGATTCTCGCGACGCTCGCGCATATACTGGAAGAAAAAGGCTCGGGCCGGGGTCTGATTTCGGTATGCACGGCTGGCGGCATGGGCGTTTGCGCCATCGTGGAGCGGCCCTGAGGTCAACCTGCGAAGGCGCTACAGGCCAAATCGCAACTTTATATCGATGTCACCATCCCCGCCTTTGCGGGGATACAAGTGTTGAAAAGCGACTTTTTCTAATCCGTCTGCGTGTGGGGTTCGCCGCTGGAAATTCCCGCAGCCTCTGCGGTATTCAGCATCAGGGTGGCGCGGGTCATAGGGCCGACACCACCGGGAACCGGTGTTATCCATGAGGCCTTGCGGCGGGCTGCTTCAAAATCGATGTCACCCACCAGCTTACCGTTTTCCAACCGGTTGATACCGACATCAACTACCACCGTGCCCTCTGAAATCCAATCGGCATCAACGATTCCGCGCCGGCCAACCGCAATGATCAGGATTTCAGCCTGCCTGACAAAGCTTTCGAGGTTCCTGGTGAAGCGGTGACAGGTTGTTACGGTCGCCCCCTGGATCAATAACTCCAGACCCATCGGACGCCCGACAATATTGGAAGCGCCGACGATGACACAGTGATGGCCCTTCGCATCGATCCCGTAATAATGCAACAACGCCATGATCCCACGCGGTGTACAGGGGCGAAGACCGTGTTGACGCAGGGCCAAACGGCCCACATTAAAGGCGTGAAAACCATCCACATCTTTACTGGAACTGATCGAGTTGGTGATGGCAATCTCATCGATCTGCGGCGGTAACGGCAACTGTACGAGCACGCCGTGAATCTCATCATCACGGTTAAGCTGGTGAATCAATTCCAGCAGTGCTTCCTGTGTCGTGTCTGCGGGGAGGTCAAAATCCCGCGTTTTGATACCGGCCTTTTCGCAGTCCTTCCGCTTGGCCCTTACATATATTTCGGAGGCATGATCGGAGCCGACCAGCACCACCGCAAGGCCGGGTCTTTGCCCGCCAGCCTGAACGTGCGCATCGATGGCTTTACGCACATCGGTCAAAATAACGTCGCTGACTTCCAGTCCGTCGAGGATGGCCGCGGGTTTGTGCATCGGGATATCTTTCAATTTGGTCTTCCAGGGTTCAATTATTGCGTAGTGTAACGGATCATAAGCAAAAACGGGGTGCGTAGGTTATGCTATGCAAACAGGTCAATTAACGGGTACTTCAACATGAATGTTTACGAATATGTTTTTGTGGGTCTTAAGGGCGCCAGCATGCCGTTGTCCAACTACCGCGGCCAACCGATACTTTTCGTCAATACCGCGTCGGAATGCGGATACACACCACAGTACCAACAGTTACAGCGCATCTGGATGGATTACCGGCAGAGTGGTTTGATCGTTATCGGCATGCCCTGTGATGATTTCGGCCACCAGGAGCCCGGCGACGAGGAAACCATCGCCGAATTTTGTGAAACCAACTACCAGGTCAGTTTCCCAATGACGGGTAAGTACCACGTCATGGGCGTTTCTGCCCATCCTTTGTTTCACGCCATACGCGAGGAGTTCGGAGACGACGCCACACCACGCTGGAATTTCCACAAATACCTGTTTGACCGGAATGGTCAAATGATTGATTTCTGGCCTCCGTCGGTAAAACCGGATGACACCGCAATCACACACCAGATCGAGTGTAATCTTCAATCCTGGGTTTTGTAGACTGACAATAACGGGTTATTTTCTGGATTTGCTCTGGGTGAATTTTTTCAGCCGCTTGCGCTTGGCCACCTGACGTGAAGTGAGCGTGTTCTTGTTGTCCTTGAAGGGGTTTTCACCGCTTCTGAATTCTATTTGCAACGGTGTGCCACGCAATTTGAAATGGCGGATAAAGACATTCTCTAGATAGCGTTTATACGATGCGGGTATGGCATCGGTGCGGTTGCCGTGAATGATGATCTTCGGTGGGCAGTTACCGCCGCTGTGGGCAAACCTCAAACGCGAAGCTCGCCCCTGGCTCATCGGTGGCTGGTGGGCCTCAAAGGCCTTGAGCAATACCCGGGTCAGCTCCGGTGTGGGCATATCGATGGTTGCGCTGCGCCAGGCTTCTTTCACCGCGGAGAAGAGTTCCTTCAGACCGGAGCCATGCAGCGCCGAGAGACGGATTTTCCGCGCCCAGGGCACAAACACCAGGCGCCGGTCTATTTCGGAAAGCACCTGCTTCCGGTCGTATTCCCCCATGCCGTCCCACTTGTTCAGCGCGATCACCAGGGCGGTGCCCTTTTGCAGGATATGCCCGAGCAGGGTGGTGTCCTGGTCGGTGAGCCCCTCGCTGGCATCCAGCATCAGCACCACGACATGCGCACGGTCAATGGCCTGCAGTGCTTTGATGACGCTGAACTTTTCGACCATGTCCGAGACCCGTGCGCGTCGCCGCACACCGGCCGTATCTATCAATTCGTAGCTGATACCACCATGTTCCATGAATGTGCTGATGCTATCGCGCGTGGTGCCCGGCTGATCGTATGCCATGACACGCTCCTCACCCAGCATGCGGTTGACCAGGGTCGATTTACCGACATTCGGCCGCCCGACGATGGCCAGCCGCAAGCGGTTTTTGTCCTCTTCGGAATCCTGTTCATCCGCTTCTACCGGCGGCAACAGGGCGGCAGCCTCTTCCATCAGGCTTTGCATACCCTGCCGGTGTGATGCGGCAACGGGCAGAGCCTGCCCCATACCCAGGGCGTTAAACTCAGCCAATGCGATATCCGGGTTCGTTCCATCGGTCTTGTTGCCGACCAGCAAAACCGGCCGGTTGTGCTCGCGCAGCAACTGGGCAATTTCCTGGTCCTCAAGTGTCAGCCCGTCCCTGGCGCTGACCACGAACAAGACCAGCTGGGATTCTTCAATGGCAAGGTGCACCTGCCGGGCGGTGAGGTAATCGATGCCTTCGGCGTGCGCAACCAGACCGCCCGTATCAATCAGCACGCACGGTCTTTCACCGACTTCGCTGATGCCGTACTGGCGGTCACGGGTGACACCGGGCATATCGGCCACCAACGCGTCACGGCTGCGGGTCAATGCATTGAACAGTGTGGATTTGCCGACATTTGGCCGGCCAACGATGGCGACAACTGGTAACATGAATTCAGGGTATCTTCAGTGCTTCTGGAATGGCTGCATCATACCCTAGCGCGGCCCGCAAAGTAACGAAGCCGGGCTAATTAAGCGCAGCACCGGCCCGATAAGCAATTAAACTGCCTTTTTTGGTCATGACATACAGCGTGTTGCCCACGACCAGCGGCGGCCCGGAAAACCCGTCGCCTCCGATTTTTTCACGTGCGGCAAATTCCCCGCTATCGTTGTTGATCCAGTGCAAATAACCTTCCGCGTCACCGACAACTATAAAATTGCCGTAAAACACCGGCCGGGTCAGACCCCGGTGCAGCAACTGGTCATTTTTCCAGGCTTCGGCGCCGTTGCGTCGGTCGAGCAACCACACGTTACCGTCCTTGTCGCTCAGCGCCAGGTTGACGCGATCAACCGATACACCCGTTGCCGAGGAAACATCTTTGAACCAGAGCAGGCGTCCGGAATCGGCAGCCAGTGAAGCCAGGCGGTTTTTATAACTTGAAACCAGCAGGTCAGACGCAATGAAAACCAGTTGACCGTCGATGTCTGACAGGCGTTCCAACTCGGTCCGGCCTTCGGCAGTCACCAGTGTCTGCTCCCACATCAGGATACCGTCATTCAGTTTCAGCGCAACGACCTGACCACCATCGTAGCCAACGAAAACCACACCGGCCCTCAGTAGCAGCGGCGCGTTGCCGCGCAGTGTCAACAACGGAACGCTATGGTCATACACCCACAGGCGCTGGCCGGTATCCGCATCCAGACCAAACACCCGCCCATCGATACAACGCACTACCACCACACCATCGGCTGCGGCCGGTGCTGCCAGTACTTCCGAGGTAACCGTTGCAGACCAAAGCTGGGTGCCGGTAGATGCGTCGAACGCGAAAACTTCGCCGTTTTCCGTACCCATCATTAACAGTTCACCTGCAATACCGGGGCCACCGGTGAACGGCAAATCCGTTTTGATTTCCCAGCGCTTACGACCACTCTCGGCGTCAAGCGCCACGAGCAGTCCTTTGTAATCAGCAGCGTATAACGATCCTGAAGCGTAAGCGGGTCTGATCTGCCTTCCTGCTTTATCCAGCCCTTTGCCGACATCGGTCGACCAAACTTTACCTACCTTGAGCGTCGGTTCAAATTCAACCAGCTTTGCCGGGGCATCGGGTTCATCATCATCGTCGCCCCAACTCTTTATCCAACTGCAACCATTTAGCAGCAATACAGCCGCCAATGCAGGGATAAACCATTGCCTCACATTTCACCCCCGCCGGCACCCTCGTCCACGATTGCGGCATCCGCCACAGTCGCTTTGAGTTCCTGCAGTTTCACATTGAGGAATTCGCGATTTCCAACGCCCTCTTCCAGCGCGTCCAACGCAGCCTGGTAGCTCTCAATCGCCAGCGCCGTTTCACCTTTCGCGAGGTAGATATCCCCTCTTATTTCTGCAAACTGTGCTTCGAAACCAACCTTTGAAGGTGCCCCGTCGATCAAT
>DATCZY010000091.1:0-2622 GCA_036525655.1 Lysobacterales bacterium
CGCATGAATCGCTCTTTTAAATTGCTGGGCGGTGATCAAATCGACCTGATGCAGGTGCACAACCTGCGCGGCACCGAGCAGGAGTTGGAAACCATGCAGGCCTGGAAGTCCGAAGGCCGCATCCGCTACATTGGTGTCACCACGCACAGCCCGAAACAGTATGATGAAATGCAGGACGTCATGCGGCGGCACCCGCTGGATTTCATACAGTTGAATTACTCCCTGGCAGACCGTGGCGCTGAGCAAAGCATTCTGCCGCTGGCAAGGGATCGGGGTATCGCGGTGTTGGTTAACCTGCCGTTTGCCCGTGGCGCGTTGTTTAAGGCGGTGGAAAACCAGCCACTTCCAGATTGGGCCGCCGACATGGACGCAGTCAGCTGGGGGCAGGTGTTCCTGAAGTACGTGATATCTTACCCGGCATCGACCCTGCCCATTCCCGGGACCACCAAGCCGCATCACGTCGAGGACAACCTCGGTGCAATCCGGGGACGCTTGCCCGACGCAGGATTGAGGCGGGAGATTGAGAGCTACATGGCACCTTTGCTCTAAACGGCCGGGGTTGTAAATTTTTGCAGGAGACTCTTCAGCGATGAAGCCACGGACCACATTGCTTCTGTTGTTGTTACTTGCCCAAACGGCCGGGCAAGCGCTTGGTGCCATCACCAACGACGTTTTTTCCGATATTGAATCACTTTTACCACCACAGCAAAACTGGTCGGGTCCGAGCGAGGCCCTGGTGGTTGCGGCCGATGATCCCTGGATTACACCGGCCGAACGAACGCAACTGACTTCGACACCGGACTACGCTGAAACCATGACCTGGTTAAACAGGCTGGTGAGCGCGGCGCCCGAATTGGAGATGGTTTCGATCGGCCGGAGCTTGCAGGGCAGGGATATCTGGATGGTGATCGCCAGCGCAGACCGGGCCTTCAGCGCGGAGGCGATGCAAGCCACCGGTAAGCCCCTGTTGCTGGCCCATTCCGGCATCCACGCCGGTGAAATCGACGGCAAGGATGCGGGCCTGATGCTGCTTCGCGACATGACCGTGGCGGCAAAACGGAATGAACTGTTGGCGAACGCCAATTTTCTGTTCATACCGATCCTGAACGTCGATGGTCACGAGAGACGTTCAGCCTATAACCGTATTAATCAGCGCGGACCGGTAGAGATGGGTTGGCGCACCAACGCGCGTAACCAAAACCTGAACCGTGATTTCACCAAGCTTGATACGGAGGGTGTACGCGCACTGATCAAGGTATTCAGACAGTGGCAGCCTGATTTGTATCTTGACCTGCATGTCACGGACGGTGCGGATTACCAGTATGACATCACCTTCGGCGGCAACGGCCGCGATGGCTGGTCACCGGCCATCGGCAACTGGATTGAAGACGTTTACCGCCCGGCGATCAATTCCAGTCTCAGTAAAAACGGGCACACACCCGGCAGCTTGATTTTTGCGGCCAATAACATGGACATGGAAGACGGCATTTTGACCTGGTCCGGTAACCCGCGATTCTCAAATGGTTACGGGGATGCTATCCATCTGCCGGCCATTCTCGTGGAAAATCATTCCTTGAAACCCTACAAGCGGCGGGTACTGGGTACCTACGTGTTGCTGGCAGAAACCCTGGATTTACTGGCCAGGGAAAAGAACTCCCTGCGCAAAGCGAGAGATATGGATCAGCAACGGCGACCAGGAAAAATTGCCCTGAGTTTCGAGCGCGACGAGGCCGGCGCGTCAAAATCCACGTCATTCAAGGGGGTCAGCTCACAACGTTATCAGGGACCGGTTTCCGGCGCCGAGGTCGTTCGCTGGACAGGGCAGCCTGTCGACATGACGATTCCCGAGATTTTTATTACCAGGCCCGGGGTGATGGTAGAGACTCCAGCCGCTTATATTATTCCACCGGCCTGGTCTGATGTCGTCGAGCGCATCGCAATGCATGGCATCGAGGTGGAGCAGATTAAGGAGCCCCTGAGCACGCGGGCCGAGATCTACCGATTACCGGACGCCGGTATAGCGGAACCTTCCGACTGGACCCCCAATCCATTCGAAGGCCATATCCGCATCGATCCGGGTGAGCCCGTCAAAGAGGAGGTCGAAACCACATTTCCCGCCGGTAGTTATCGCATCAGCGCCGATCAGCCACTCGGCGAACTGCTGGTATTGATGCTTGAGCCGCAGGCGCCTGATTCCTTCTTGCAATGGGGCTTTTTCCTGGAGATATTCACCCGAACGGAGTACGCAGAGGCCTATGTAATGGAGCCGTTGGCGCAAAGGATGCTGGACGAGGATGCGGACCTGAAAATCCGCTTTGAACAAAAACTTGCGAGTGACACATCTTTTGCCGGCAGCCAGTATGAGCGCCTGATGTGGTTTTATGAACAAACGCCGTTTTATGATCAGCAATATTTGTTGTATCCCGTGGTCAGGATTCCCAGGAACGATTAAAGACATTTCGCCCGCTTCAATGTGCGCCCGGCGTAACGCACGGGCGTTCGTTATTGTGGAATCCTGGCGTATTGGAAACAAAGTGTGAGATTACGACATTTAGTCATATATAATACATGCTGTGATGAGGATGCAGTTTTTACAATCTGGAGGATGAAAGAAGTGAAGAA
>DATCZY010000092.1:0-10382 GCA_036525655.1 Lysobacterales bacterium
CGAAAGCGCTCAGAATCTTTTTCGTGTGCTCGTGTTCAATGTTCATTTTGGTCCCTTGTTCAGGCCTTACCGACACGGTTTATAACCACCTTACAGGGGATTGGCGCCAGGTTAAATGACAAGGATCAAGGTCGGACCAAAGAGCGCTTTTCCTACCCTAAACAAGGGCTTTTGCAAATATGATTCGGCATCCGGGAAGTTTAGCCTGAGCCAATGAAACCAGGGGTCTCAGCACATATCATGACTGAATACGCAGGCCTCGACCTGTTTCACCCGTCCCGGTCCACCGGCGCCCTGGATAAAAATCGTCTGGGTCGAATGTCGTCGGGGCATGTATGATGACTGCTGCCCAATTGCAATTGTCCGTATTCGAGATATTAAATCACTCCATGAACACCATCCATGACACCCTTCACCAGGTTTTCGGCCTGCACCGGTTCCGGCCGTATCAGCAGGAAATAATCGAGCAAGTGCTCGGCGGCGGGGATGCGTTCGTGCTGATGCCCACAGGCGGTGGTAAATCGCTCTGCTACCAGTTGCCGGCCTTGCACATGGCAGGCCTGGGCATCGTTGTTTCGCCGTTGATCTCGCTGATGAAGGACCAGGTGGACGCGCTGCAGGCCAATGGTGTCAGGGCCGCCATGTACAACTCCAACCTCGATGCGCAGGAGGCGAGGTCAGTGCTGTCGCGGCTGTATAACGGCGAGCTTGATCTGCTTTACGTGGCGCCGGAACGCATGATGCGGGTGGATTTCATCAACAGCTTGGAACAGGTACCGTTGGCCCTGATCGCCATCGACGAGGCGCATTGTGTGTCGCAGTGGGGGCACGATTTCCGTCCCGAATACGCGGCCCTGGGCGAGTTGCGGCAGTATTTTCCCGAAGTGCCGTTTATTGCGCTGACGGCAACCGCCGATCCGCAGACCCGCAACGACATTGTCAATGTGCTGGGTCTGCACCAGGCGCGTATGTTCACCACCAGCTTCGACCGGCCTAATATCCGTTACACCGTTTTGGAAAAGCATCGCCCGCAGAGCCAGTTGGCGCGTTTTCTATCCGGCCAGGAAGGTAATTCCGGCATCGTTTACGCACTTTCCAGAAAGCGCGTCGAGGAGATTGCCGGGTTTCTCAATGACCGCGGCCATTCCGCCGCCGCCTATCACGCCGGGTTGTCCGCGCAGACGCGCAGGGATGTGCAGGAGCGCTTCATCTGCGACGACGTGTCGATCGTGGTGGCGACGGTGGCCTTCGGCATGGGCATCGACAAGCCGAATGTGCGCTTCGTGTTCCATTACGATCTGCCACGACACATGGAAGGCTACTACCAGGAAACCGGCCGTGCCGGACGCGATGGTCTGCCCGCCGAGGCGTTGCTGTTGTTCGGCGCCCAGGACGTGGCCACGGCGCGTTACCAACTGGAGCAGGGCGGCAACGACAACCAGCGCCGCATCGATTCGCACAAGCTCAATTCGATGGTCGGCTTTGCCGAAAGCCTGACCTGCCGCAGACGCGTCTTGTTGGGTTACCTGGGTGAGCAGATGGAGACGGACTGCGGCAACTGCGACATCTGTCTCGACCCGCCGGAACAATATGACGCCACCGAAGCGGCCCGCAAGGTGCTGTCCTGCGTTTACCGCGTGGGCCAGAGCTTTGGCGTCAAACACGTGGTGGATGTGTTGCGCGGCGCGGATACCGAACGGGTACGCAAGTTCGATCACGAGCGGCTTTCAACCTATGGCATCGGCGCTGAGTACAGCGCGGCCGAGTGGCTGTCGATCGTGCGCCAGCTGATCCACCGCGGCTACCTGGTGCAGGATATCGCCGCCTTCTCGGTGCTCAAGCTGACACCCAGGGCCCTGAGCCTGTTGCGCGCCGAAGAAACGCTTGAGCTGGCGCGGCCCAGGGTGCAGGAAAAGCTCAAAAAGAAGAAAAGAAAATCCGGCCCGGTCGAGGACCTCAGCGAAGACGACCTGCGACTGTTTGAAACCCTGCGTGAAATACGCAAGCAACTGGCTGCGGAACAGGGCGTGCCGCCCTACGTGATTTTCGGCGACGTCGCACTGGTCGAAATGAGCCGTGAGAGGCCCTCGAACGAGGACGAATTCCTCGAGATCAATGGCGTCGGCCAGGTCAAGCTCGAACGTCACGGCGCGGTTTTCCTCGAGGCGATTGCCTGTGACGAGGTCTGACGGTTAAATAGACGGGTACAAAGAACAAACAGGCAGAAGGCTGGTCGATGAAAAAAATTGCGGTCACCGGTGCTTCCGGTCACATAGGCGCAAACCTGGTCAGGGAGTTGCTCGGACGGGGCTGCGAGGTGGTGGCCCTGGTCAGGCAATCCAGTCTCGCGCTCGACGGACTTGATGTCACCCGCATCGAAGGTGACATCCTCGATCAACAGAGTCTATGCAGGGCATTCCGCGGTGTCGGCCAGGTCTATCACCTCGCTGCCCATATCTCGATCCAGGCGGGTGATAAAGAGAAGCTGGAACAGGTCAATGTCGAGGGCACGCGCAATGTCATCGAGGCCTGTCGTGCCGAAAGGGTTTCCATCCTCGTGCATTTTTCCAGCATCCACGCACTCAGGCTCGAACCGCTGGACCAGCCTGTGACCGAGGACAACCCATTGGTCGGGGAGGGAAGCGGTCACGTCGCCGATTACGATATATCCAAGGCTTGCGCGGACAGCCTGGTCAGGCAAAACGATTGTCCCTCTCTATCCACCCGGATTATCTATCCCACTGCAGTGCTGGGCCCCAACGATTTCAAGCCGTCATTGTTCGGCGAAGTGATCATCAAGCTGACGCAGGGGCGTTTGCCGGTGCTGGTTTCGGGCGGCTTTGACTGGGTGGATGCGCGTGATGTGGCCTGGGGTGCGGTTGAGGCGGCAGAGAAGGGCGTCGACAAGGCCCGTTACATCCTTTCCGGGCACTACCTCGGTATGCCGGAAATCGCGGCGTTGATTGCGGAGTTGAGCGGCACCACTGCGCCGCGTCTGACCTGTCCGGTCTGGCTGGCCGGTTTGTTTGCACCGCTGATGAGCGGCTGGGCCCGCATGCTTGGAGAAACCCCGCTGTATACCCGTGACTCACTTGCAACCCTGTCCACCAACAAGGTCATGAGCCATGCAAAGGCGGGTCGGGAACTGGCCTATCAACCCCGGGCCCTACGCAATTCTCTTGAAGATGTGTTAAGGTTTTATAAATCACAAAATCAATATGATAGGTAATACTCTTAAGGTTTAACATCATATGAGCTTCGAACAATACATGAGCCAGTCTTTCCCCTGGGTTGCCTACGGTACGCTGGTCCTTGCGGTGCCGGTGTTTCTGCTTCTTTTTTTTATCAAGGCGCCCTATGGACGACACATCCGCCGGGGTTGGGGGCCGCTGCTCGACAACCGTTTGGGCTGGTTTATCATGGAGTCACCCGCGGTGCTGGTGTTCGGCGCCATCGTGCTTGGCTACGCGAATTTGAATGCCACGGTGCTGGTTTTGTTTTTGTTATGGGAACTGCATTACCTGCACCGGGACTTAATTTATCCGTGGACCCTGAAAAAAGGCAAAAAAATGCCATGGTCGATCGTGCTGATGGCTTTGGTTTTCAATACCACAAATGGCTATCTAAACGGCTGGTCCATCGCCAGTCAGGGCGACAAGTACGGCGATGCGTGGCTGGGCAGTCCGCAGTTTTTGCTTGGCGTGCTGGTGTTCTTCGGCGGTATGGCCCTGAACAAGATTTCCGATCGCCAGTTATCCCGTCTGAGCAAGGCGAAAGGTGAGAACGGCGCTTACCAGGTCCCCTACGGGTTGGCCTACCGCTGGGTGTCGTGCCCCAATTACCTCGGTGAGGTTATCCAGTGGACGGGCTGGGCCATCGCGACCTGGTCGCTCGCAGGCTGGGTGTTTGCAATCTGGACCATGGCCAACCTGGTGCCGCGGGCCGTAGCCCACCACCGCTGGTACCGCGAGAATTTTGCCGATTACCCGTCTGAGCGACGTGCGCTGATACCATTTTTATTCTGAACGGCCTTTAGCCGTCGCCGCGGAAACGATCTTCGATGGCTTTGAGCCTGTCCTGCAGGTCCTCAAGCTGTGCTTCGAGGTCCGCTACCCTGGCTTCGAGCCCGGGTGAAAAATCCGCACGTGCGACCGGCCGTGATGGCGCAGGGATATCCGGTTCACCGCTCAACAGGTGTGCGAAGCGGCCTTCCTTCTGCCCCGGTTGTTTTGGCAGGGCCACGACCATCGGCGGTTCGCGTTCGATCAACTGCTGCAGTGCAAATTGCACGTCGTCGAGATCGCCGAATTCGAACAGGCGGTGTGTATTGGTCTTCAATTCGGCGAGGGTTTGTGGACCGCGCAGCATCAGCGTGCAAATCAGGGCGATACCCTGGCTGTGCAGGTTTAGCGCCTTGTTGGCGAGGTGCTGGTACTTCGGCACGCGCGCGCCCCATTCCTCACGCACCAGGTCCAGTGCCTCCAGTTCGCGCAGCGTATGGCCGACCTCGCCCTCGCTGTAATTGACAACCGGGTAGCGGGAAGTTTTCTGGTTACAGGCGTTGCGTAGCGCATTCAAGGTCAACGGATACTGTTCCGGTGTGGTTTCCTTCTTTTCCATCAGGCAGCCCAGGACCCGGACCTGGATGGGTGTCAAATCATTCACAGCAGCGCTCCGTTAGTGTTAACCGGTATTCTACCTGAACCTTTGCCGCTGCAAAGTCCGGCTTTAAATCCGTCATCCGGTAACGAAGGGTATAGGAGTTCTGCGGGTGGCGACGGGGGAATAGCGCCCGCGCATGCCGGCTGTCAGCGGAAAAGTGTCTCTAGTGGCCCGGTGCTTTTGGCACCGGGTTCATGTAGCGGTGTTTTTAATCTTTTTAGCCTGCTTGTCTATTTCCAGTATAGGTCGTGAGCCGACAAAGACCTCGCCGGTTTGACCATGGATAGAGAGTATGTCGCCTGCGTGGATGATATGTTCGACCTGGTCAGCGGACGATAGCAGCCGGGCCTTGTCAGCGCTTACTCGCAGTTCCGAGACCCCCAGAACCGCGGCGTACTGCTTTTCTTCGATGCCGTGCACGCAAACCGCCGCGTGCGAGGTTGAACCGCCACGTGCGGCCAGCAGGCCGTCCACCGACAGGATCAGCGGTATCTCGTCGGGGACCGGGTTCTCCAGCACCAGTAAAATTCCATCAGACTCACTGTCGTTTGCCACCGTCTCGGCCGCCAGGCGTTTGACATCGTCCTCGTTGAAGGCGACGCGGCCACGGAAGGCGCCACCGCTGATACCGATACCACGTCCCACCGGTGTGCCGGGCTGATCGAAGGTGCGCGGGTTGAAACGGCTGTTCACCTGCGCACTGCGTGCCTGCAGGACGCTTAGCACACCGCGGTCAACGGTGAATTCGATTTCCGCATCCGAGCCCAGGAAGCGCCGCAGACGCGCACTGACGTGATTGAGCTTGCGCTCCAGCATCGGCGCCAGCGTGTGCAGACGCTGCACCGGTTCAAAGGATTTCGCAGCCGTGATGCCGCCGACCAGGTCGTCACCGCTGGCGCTGAACTTGATGTCCCCGGTGAACTCGCGGAACCCCGTGGTCTGCATGCGCGTGTTGGGAATGACGCCGGTCAGGGAAATGCTCATCTCGTCGATACCCGGTTTGAGCTCCTGCTTGTTGATGCGGTTACCCGAGGCCATTTGCTGCACGATAACGGCCGTATGCCAGCCCTCGCTGAGGTTCTTGATGGCGCGGTACTGTTTGGCCCGGGTGCGGTCCCAGGAGGCGTGGATGGCGCGCACGGCCGTCTGCAGTTGCAGTTCAGCATCGCCGAGTATCGCATCGAGTTCCGCGCCATAACCTGCCTCGCGAATGGCATCCTTCGAGGCCTCGACGACCTCGCGCATGGCGCTGCCGGAGAGGTCGGTCTTGAGGGTGACCGCGTGCCGCCGCTTGGCCTTTTCGACCAGGTCGAAGGCCTCGAGATCAAAGCTCCAGACCGCGGCGGAAAAAGACACGAGGAAACGCCGGTAAGCGTCCCAGGCATACCATTCATCCTCGCGTGCCAGGGCCTCGGCGATCGCATCGGTCATGCCGACAAACACCACCGTCGCCAGCATCCCGGGCATTGAAAATACCGAACCGCCACGTACCGCGAGCAGCAAGGGCGCATCGGGGTTGCCGAGGCTCAGGGTCTGGCCCTCGTTGCGCTCGATATCTTTTTCGAGCAGGCGCAGGTGTTGCATGATCTCGCGTTCGAGTTTCTGGCGCTCGCGCTGGTGCAGTTCAAGACGTGGCAGTACGGTCGGGATAATGAAACCATCGCGTGTCGGTATGCCAAGGTAGGAAATGTAGATCAGACCGCTACCCTTGCCGCCATAGCGACCCTGCAGGCTGGCGGCGTGGCGGTTCTCGACCCGGTGTTTTATATCGCTGATGTGTGACAGGTGGACAAAATCCCACGGGTCTTCGCCGGTGCCGCTCGCTTCCGGCTCGCCGCTGCGGCGGATACTTTCTGACAGGTAGGTCCGCGCCAGATCGGAAAAATGCACGAGGCTGTTGAGGTCGTGCATGGTGCGTTGGAAATTGGCCAGCACCGCGCGCATTTCGTCCGAGCCGTAACCGAGGTGCTCCGCCATTACCTCGTAGGCATGGCTGACCCGGTGCACGAGACGGTGGTAATTACGCTGGATCTGTTCGAGCACATCGAGCTGTTCGGAGGAGTTGCGCGTGGGATTGACCAGCATGGCCGACAGATCCCAGAGTTCGCGCGAAAACAAACCGTCCCGGTCAAGGTTGCCGGCGCACAGGTGGACGATGGACAAACACTCTGTGAGCCTGACGCCATTTTCCATGTAATCCGAGGCGACGTGTCTGAGGGCGAAGAAGCCGAGTTCCTCCAGGATGCAGTCGAGCTGGTGCAGCAGGTAGCGCTGGGTGTTAAAAACGCCGTTACCGGCCAGTGATTCGAGTTCACGCCGGAGACTGCAACTGCGTTCAAAGGCGTTGAACTGATTGCCGCCGGTATACAGGCCGAGCAATTCATCGAGGGCCAGGAACAGGGCATCCTGGTGGTCGTGCCGGATACGTGATGAGAAGGTATTCACCGCCGTGCGCGCCAGTTCCTCTATCTTATCGGTGGCAAAGGAAGCCTCTTCAGGTTGTGCGTCCTGTAAGCGGCGCAACGCCGACTCGAACGGTTCGCGGGCCTCCGCGGTCCAGGCGCCATCGCGGAGCTTGCTCAGCAGGCTGCGCAGGCGGTGCTGGTAGACCCACTGGTTATGGGCGCGGATACCCTTGCTGACCAGTGATTCGAGTTCCTCCTGCAGCGTGTTGGTCGACTCGCAACGTTGTAACTCGCTCGCGTAGGTTTCACGCCATTCGTCGAGACGCCTGGCGATCTGCGCGCTGCCCAGCAGTTGCTCGAGGTCGGCGACGATGCGCCCGACCAGATCGATGACCACCGGGTTCGAACGCGCTGCCTCGTCGGCAGGACCCACCGCTTCGCGTTCCGGTTCGGGGAAATCTGCCGCACCGGTCTGCAGCCATTGCAGGTAGGCGCGCGCCAACTTGAGCGTGTGCTTGCCCATGGCGTGGTGGGTGCTTCTGCGGATCTCGTTGGTGATGGCGCTGCCGCGGACGTGCACCTCGGCCAGGTCGATCGTGTCCTGCCAGACCTCATCGATCAGTTTCGGCTGCGACACGAGACCGGAAATACTGCGCACCAGGATACTGGTGGGCAGACGCAGGCGTTCGGCGAAGGGGCCATTCATGAACTCCGCGAGTTCCTGGCGCACGCGGATGATCTCGGGTTTCAGGTTCTTGGCGCCGGGCATGCCCCGGTATGAACTGCTGCACAGGCGCGCCACCAGGAAGCGCAACACGTAGACGGCCTCGTGGCGGCTGCCGCAGTTGTTCAGGCGTCTGAGCAGACCGGCCAGGTCGCGCAGGCGGGCGACCTGGATGGTCGGCATGTCGTCGACGTGCAAATGGTAAATCTCTCGCTCGAGGTCGATGACCGTACCCCTGAACCCGGTCAGTTCCGCGATCAGGGCATCGGTGATCAGTGTTCCGTGCGGCAGGCGCAATTGCTTGATGACCTGTTCGGAATCCTGGCGCAGGGCGTAAATCGATAAACTGCCGTGCGCATCATAGGGCACGATCAGGCTGTTTTCGGTCTTGAAAATTCGGTGGTTGGCGATTTCGAACATGCGGTAGCGGCGGCCGAGGAGGGTCATCGCCTCCAGGTAGCAGCGCAGAGCGACCTTGTAATCCTGCTGGTGATCCTGCTCGGTGCCGGGGGTCAGGTAGGCGTTGACCAACGCGGTGTTCAGACGCGTCACCGCCGCTTGTTCGCGGGCGCTGAATGCGCCTGCCTCGCCGGGCACCAGCGTCAGGCCCGTGACAAATGGCGCCGGTGCCGAAACCGGTTCGTCGAACTGGTTGTAAATACCGGTGACCTTGCGCAGGGCGGCATACAGGGGCAGTTCCTGCGCCTCGAGCCGGCGGTTGACCTCGCTCAGCGCCGCCAGGTAGTTTTGAAAACGACTGCCTTCGATGGCGACATGGTGCGCGCCGGCGAGGTGCTCGATGATGACCAGCATCTCCTCGCGCAGAAATTCGTAGAGTTCCTGTCCACGCACATGTGCGATGCCACGCGCCATCGCGAGGGAGACCGACAGGATGCCGTTCATGCCCAGGTTCTGCTTGCGTTGCATCACGCGTATCTCGGTTTCGAGGTCGGTTTCCGCGGGTAGCTTGCCACGCCGCTTGGCCGTCGATAACTCGAGTTTGAGCAGGGCCCGGTCGATCTCGAACAGACCCCAGTCGGCAACGTTCTTGTGTTCGAACAACGGTGCGACAAACTCGTGCACGTGATCGACGGCGTTCAGACAGCCCTTGCCGGAATAACGCTCGCTGCGTTTGAATAATTCCAGCAGTTTCTTGTCACCGCTGGCTTCAATCTCGGCGCGTGTCACTTTGGCATCGAAAGCGAAAACCCCGGGCTCCACTTCCTTCATCAGTTTCTTGTTTCTTTCCACCGCTTCGAGGTATTCGGCGCGTTCGAATACCGCATCGACCAGGTGGACCGCCTCACCGGTGCCGGACGAGGTGCCCAGCGGTGTGGCGCCGTGAAATATCATCCGCACGCGACTCTCGGGACCTGCACCCGGCAGCGCCAGTTGCAGGTCGACACCCACGGTGGGGATGCCCGCATTGGTCGGTTCCTCTCGAGCCCGCAAGTGCTCCACCATGGCAAAGCCGGGTAACTCGGGTTCACGCACGTGCTCATTCAGGATGCGTTCCATCTGGGTGGTAACGGCCTGGTACTTGACCAGGCGCTCGGTATTCGCGCCGCCGCCGGCTTTCAGACCCAGCGCGTTGGTCGCCAGTGCGATATGTGCTTCCATATCGTCATTCGGGCTTTTCGAGCGGTGCGAAATTACCAGGTTCAGACCCTTGCCGAGCGTGACCAGCACTGCCAGCAGGGTTTCATAGAGTGATCCGATCTGGTTGGCCTTAACCAGCACCGTGTTGATCAGGCCCTTGTCGGCGGCCATTTCGATGGTGCGGTCATTGGTGGTGACCAGGTCGTCACCGATCACCAGTAATCGGTCGCCCAACTTGTCGAGTAGTTTGTGCCAGCCCTCCATGTCGTCCTCGGAAAAGCCGTCCTCGATCGACAATATCGGGATATCGTATTCAAAAATGGCCTTTTCGTAGATGGCCAGCACCGCATCGCGGTCCATGACCTTCTTGGAATGGTCGCGCCAGAAGAGGTACATGCCGATACTGTCGGGCACGTCGAATTCTTCGCGGTAGGCGATTTCCAGCTCCGAGAGGGCGGGATCGAGCGCGATGGCGACATCGATACCGGGCCGGTAACCGCATTCCTCGATGGCCTGCTTCATCATCGCCCAAAGCCGCAGTTCGGGTAATTCGTATTCACCGCGGTCAATGTATGGGGCCAGCCCGCCTTCCAGACCGATACCCATGACCCGGCAGCCTTCCGCCTTTTCGAGAATCTCCTTGAGGCGGTTCTGCAGACGCACGGTCATCTCCTGCGCCTCCTGCGAATCGACCGCGCCGAGGATCAGGAACATCGCCTCCTGCATGCTGATGTTGGATTCCGGGTATTCCTTTTCGGTATGCCGTCCGCCCATGCCGCAGTTGCGAAACTGCCAGGGCGCCCTGACCGTGCCCAGGCGCGGGTGGGTGGCCTCCTGCATGCTGCGCTCGATGATGCGCTTTTTCGCCGCGGCGGCCTTCGCGGCCCAACCGGTCGCCTCCGGAAGTGACTCGGAGGCCTCCCGCGCACGTTTTTCACGGCGCTGGAACTCGCGGTACTTGCCCGGGTCGGCCAGCAGGAAGTCGAGCAGGC
>DATCZY010000093.1:0-2852 GCA_036525655.1 Lysobacterales bacterium
GGAATTTGTGACGGACAACCAGTTTGAAGGCGGTCTCAAGGTCGGTTACAGGAACACCCGGGATAATTGGGAAGTGGCCCTGTTCGGACGTAACATTACCGATGAAGACAATGTCAAAGGTTTTGTGGACTTCAGCAACAACACCGGTTTTGTCAATGAACCGGCCATCTGGGGTATCGAGGCCTCCTACTTCTTCTAAGGTCCCGTTCTATCGATATACGCTCATTTAAAGAGCAATTGAAAAGCCCGGCTTAACGCCGGGCTTTTTATTGGGCGGCTTACGTAGCCCTCAATACACTCAGCGGTGAATGGCTGACCACCCGCCAGGTCGCCAGCAACCCGCTGATACCCACAAACAGCATGCCCAGGACCGGTCCCGTTATCCACAGTACCGGGCTGAAGTGATATTGAAGTTCATACACGTTGACCGCCAGGTGCCAGGCGGCGAGGCTTGCACCGGTCGATGCCAACAGACCTGCCAGCAGGCCAATGGCCAGGAACTCGACCACCACGCCGGCCAGAACCCTGCCGCGGGAGGCCCCGAGCGTACGCAGGATCGCGCTTTCGAAACTGCGTTCCTGCAGGCTGGATTGCACCGCGGCCCACAACACGGCCAGGCCGGCAACCAGGGTAAATAGAAATACCGCCTGCACCGCCAACGAGGCCTTGTCCATGACGTCGCGCACCTGCGCCAGGGATGCATCCAGATCGATGACGGTCACGCTTGGAAACTGCCGCATCAACTCGATGATTTTCTTGCTGTCCCCGGGTTTCGCATAAAGCGCTGTAATGTAACTGGCAGGGAAACCTTCAAGCGTGGCGCTTGAAAATACCATGAAGAAATTGGGTTGAAAGGTATCCCATTCCACCGTGCGAAAACTGGTGACCCTGGCGCTGACGGGTTCACCGGCGATGTCAAAGCCGAGCTCATCACCGAGTTTGATGCCAAGATCGCGGCCAAAGTCTTCTTCCACCGATACCTCGTGTTCCGGCGTACCCGGTTGCCACCACTCGCCCTGGGTCAACTGGTTGCCGGTTTGCATTTTGTCACCGAAACTCAGGTTGGATTCGCGCCTGGCCCAGCGTTCACCCTGCGGGTCCTCAAAGGTTATCTGGCTGACGTCCTTGCCGTTGATGGTCGTCATGCGGGCCCTTACCAACGGCACGAACTCGGGCACATCCAGGTCCTGCCGGGCCAGGTACTGTTGCATCTCGGGGACTTCATACGGCTGGATATTGATCAGGAACTGGTTGGGCGCATCGGCCGGCAGACTGCCGCGCCAGGTCTCCATCAAATCATTTCTGACCAGGGTCAACAGCATCAGCACCATCAGCCCCAGGCCAAAGGCCACCACCTGGATTATGCTTTCACGGCCCCGCCGGTTCAGGTTGGCGAGCCCGTATCGCCAGGCCACTCCGGCCACGCCGCGCAGGCGTCCGGTAAACCTGACCAACAGCCAACCGGCAAAACCCAGAACAGCAAAGGTCCCGGCGGCGCCGGCAGCGATACCCAGTACCAGCTTGATATCTCGCACCATCCACTGCAAAAGCCCCAGTACTGCGACGATACCTGCGATATAACTGATGCCGTAACGCATCGGCGGTGGTTCGACATCCTGGCGCAGCACGCGCAAC
The DNA here is from genome assembly GCA_036525655.1 of Lysobacterales bacterium. Classification (GTDB taxonomy): domain Bacteria; phylum Pseudomonadota; class Gammaproteobacteria; order Xanthomonadales; family SZUA-36; genus SZUA-36. Next base: position 1,636 of record DATCZY010000093.1, read on the forward strand.
ACCGGCGTTTTACCCATCTGGATCAGGTCGGGCAGGGCGAAGCCGCACAGTATAAACAAGGCTGTTAGCAAGCCTAGCAGGACAGGGGAGGCGCCCGCGGCTGGCAATTCCTGGGCGATCAGGTCACGCGCAATCCAAGCTAGCCCCTGCTGCGCCATGTAACCCAATGCGGTTCCCACGGCCGCGCCCAGCAGCGTCAGCATGACCAGTTGCGAGAGGTTCAACCTGAGGATAAAGGCCTGCTTTGATCCAAGGCACTTGAGCAATGCAACGCGATCACGATGGCGTATCGCGTAACGCCTGGACGCCATGGCAACCGCGACGGCGGAAAGCAATACGCTGACCAGCGAAGCCAGGTTAAGAAAGCGGCCGGAACGTTCCATCGCCGAACGGATCTGCGGATCGGAATCCTCGATATCACGCATCTGTTCGCCGGCGGCTAACAATTCTTCGAGTTGCAGTTTGAACGCGGCAATTTTATCGCGCGGTCCCGCAAACAGGTTGCGATAACTCACGCGGCTTCCGGGCTGAACCAGTTCTGTGCTCTCGAGATCTGTCATATTGATCAGCAGCGCCGGGGCCAGATCGACAAATTGCCAACCCTGATCCGGTCTGAACGCCAGCACTTTTGTGATCCGGAAGCGCGCCTTGCCGACACTGATCACAGAGCCGGTATCGACGCCAAGCCGGGCCAGTAGACGGGTGCTTGCCCACGCTTCTCCCGGTGGCGGAATCTCACTGGTTTGAACCGCTTCTGACAAGAGTCGATCGGCAATCTTGAGATGGCCCCGCAATGGGTAGCCAGCGGTGACGGCGTTAATGGACGCAAGGGTACTGCGTTCGCCTTCGAACACCACGCTTGGCATGTTGATCACGGATGCGGTTTGCAGACCCGCTTGCCCGGCCATTTCGAGATAACGTTGCGGCAGGGGTTGGCTGGAACCCAGGCGCAAATCGGCTGCGAGTGATTCGGCGGCGCGCAGCTGCACCGCGTGGCCGACGCGGTCGGTGAGAAACGCCACTGCGGTCAGTGAGGTGACCGCGATGACCAGGGCGATACCCAGGACGGTCAATTCACCGGATTTCCAGTCCCGCAGTAATAACCGCCAGGCCAGCGCCAACCCTCTCAATGTCCCGGCTCCGTACCCGCCGGAGATGGCGATTTAATCCGGCCGGCTTCCATCTGTATGATCCGGTCACAGCGTTTGGCCAGCGTC
>DATCZY010000094.1:0-6691 GCA_036525655.1 Lysobacterales bacterium
TGGGAACACAGCCTGCTTGGCTCGCGTTGCCGCGACTATTCGCCCGAACAACTCGATCAACGCTTCCTCAGCGGGCAATTGGCCTGGTTCCGGCCCAATTCAGCAGCGGAACAGGCGGGCACCATCGTTTCGGCAACCCCGCTGGCGATCGTGCCACGGGGTGATATGTCCTTCTGGTTAGCAACACCGCCGGCAGTCGCGCCCCTCTCTGATTCGCTGGCCGGAAAAGTCCTTGCCCTTTTGGCAAAGCACGGCGCTATGTTTACTTCCGATCTCGAACAACAGGCCGGCCTGTTGCGACCGCAACTGGAACAGGCGCTCAAGACCCTGGTCGCTGCGGGCGCAGTGACCGCTGATGCGTTTTCACCGGTGCGCTGGTTATTGCGTCCGGAAGCGCAGAAACTGCGGCGCTCGCGCCAGGCCAGGGGCCGTGCCCCCAATGTACCGGTGGGCCGGTGGAGCATCGCGGGCGCCGGGTTTGAGCAAGGTACGGGCGGGCAGGGCAATCATGGTCAACAGCGACTCGCCGTCATTTGCCAATCCCTGTTGCGCCGCTACGGTGTCGTCTTCCGCGCCGTCATTCAGAGGGAGACGCTGTTGCCGCCGTGGCGGGAACTGCTGCAGTACCTGAGAAGGATGGAAGACCGTGGTGAGGTGCGCGGCGGCCGTTTTGTAGACGGCTTTTCGGGTGAACAGTTTGCACTCCCCGAGGCCCTGGGCCTGCTGCGTCAGCCTGCAGAATCCCGCGATAAGCCCGTATTTAGCGTCATCAGCGCCTGTGACCCGTTAAACCTCGGTGGTTTGATCGTACCCGGCGCCAGGACACCGGCGACGATCGCCAATCGCATCCTGCTGGAAAACGGTTTGCCCGTTGCACGGGCACTGGGTGAGGACCTGGAGGAGTTTCCGGGTATCAGTGCACAGGCCCGCCGTGAGGCCCGGCCACGTTTACTAGTGGTAAAACCATGGCCAAATTCCGTCATGAGAGCGCCGTTGAGAGGACACTGATCATCCTGCAGCTGTGGCCGCCAGTTGGGACAAACTGCTTTCACTCCCGTCTTTTCTACAGGATGAGGCCAAGGCAGCACCCCGCTTCGGTTTCAGCGCTTAAAAGTTTTAAGCGCGCCGGGTGACGCCCGGCTTCGCAGAGATGTTCCGGGGGAGTAAGCACTCCCCCGGAATGAGTAATCATCAGGCTTTCTTAAGCTCGATCTTGCGCGTGGTTTCTTTCTTCGCGTCTTTCGGCAGGACAACCTTCAGCAGACCATTGGTCACGCTGGCTTCGATCTTGTCGGGGTTGACGTCCTTGGGTAGCGGGAAACTGCGCATGAAGGATCCATAACGCCGTTCCTGCAGATGATAGCCCTTCTTTTCCTTGACCATGTCTTCGCGTTTTTCGCCTTTTACGGTCAGCATGTTGCCGCTCAGGGTGCACTCCACGTCCTTGTCGGTCATGCCCGGTAACTCCGCCGTCAATTCGTAGCTGCCATCGACTTCGGAAAAATCTACTTTTGGCAGGTCCATTTTACGGGTCGGTGCCAGTGGCAGGCTGAACATGTCCATCGGGTCGAAATCGGGCCAGCGCCAGTGCATGGAGGGACGTGGCCAGGACTCTAAAACATGGGTGAATGCATCTTCAATATCGTGACGAAGACTCGGTAAAAAGCTTTCTTCCGCCTTCTCTTTGACTTTCTTTACTTCAACTTTCTTTTCCTTTGCTTTTGCCTTTGTGGTCATGATAAATGCTCCTTTGTAGTCACATAACATCATACTGGCGCGATTACCCACGCCAGCGGGCGGAGCCTGAAACGCTCCTTCCATATATATAAATATTTAAGCGGTGGGCGCAGAAAACAATAGGTAGTCATTGAAAAAAGTCGCTCATGTACTGACTTTTGCCGGCATTTTGAGTTTCCTGAGGGTTTCCGCCGAGATCGGCACTGTTGAGCAGGATGACTTCGATTTCCTCGATGATCTCGCCCTGCCTCAAGGTATTGCATTGGCGCGCCAGGTCTGCCGAAACCTCGTCGAGGTGACTGACCGCGCCCTCGAGGTGCGCCACGCGCTGTTGATTTTCCGCCATCAGGGAGGTGTAGAGTATTTCGTGCAGAACCGCGAGCAGGTACTGGTCCGTGAGTCCGCCGAGGAAGTCCTGTGGTGTTTCATTCAGCACCGGCGGATATGCATGGGGAGGAGACCTGGGCGGACAGTGTGTAAATGGCGGCAGAAGTTGCTGCGTAACGATGGCATCTTCTTCGCTATGAAACAGGGCGGTAACACTTATCAAATGCTCGCCTTTGTGCAGGCTTTGCAGTTGGGATACCACAGTTCCCAAAACAGCTGTCACTTCTTCCGCTACATTGGCGCCCTCTAACTGCACGGCAACCCGTTCATCAGCGTCGATCAGTGTGCACAGTTTGCGACCGATGGCCACCAGCAGTGGAGGGGTGTGGTCGTGTTCCTGTTGCACGGAATCAAGTTGCTTGAGCAGGGTGTGGTTGAAGTTGCCGCAAAAGCCGCGCTGGGTGCCGACGAGCAGGTATACCGGTGTTGAAACCTGCGCTTCAGGCAATATCCCGGGGTAAAAGCTGAGCAGATCCATTGCGACGTTTTCTATGCTGTGAACCACGTCGTGCTGCGAACCGATAAAACGCGCCAGCTTGCGGGTTTCCGTGTAGGCCAGGGTCTTCATGGAATTCATGATGTCCCTGATCTCGGCAAGGCTGTGGCGATGCCGCTCGAGGTTTCGCCGCCGTGTCATGTTGTCGCTTCCTGCCCCTGGCGGGGAAGCCAGGTGGCCAGTGCTGCGGACCATTCCTCGCGCGGACTATCGAGCTTCAGGCTCGATTCCCTGACCGATTTTTCCAGCGAAAGGAGTAAAGCGGGAATCGCATCGGCCTGCTGCCCCTCGAAAAGCCCATCGTTAAAGGCCACCAGCCAGGCCATTTGGAATTCTGCCGGCAATGGCGAGAGACGGTCCTGCTTGAGTATTTCCCTCAACAGGCGACCGCGTTGTATGCTCGCTTCCATGCTGGCCTCGAGACGCGCTCCGAAGCGGGTAAAAACCTCCAGTTCCAGGAACTGCAGGTAGTCGAGTTTCATACGGCCCGCCTCTTCCTTGATGCGCGCTGGCTGTGCCTGGCCACCGATCCTGGACACCGAACGGGCGATATCGATGGCTGGGCGGAATCCACTGGTGAACAAGCCGCTGTCCAGGTAGATCTGACCGTCGGTGATGGAAATCAGGTTGGTGGGGATATAGGCGGCAATTTCGCCAAGTTGTGTTTCGACAATCGGCAGTGCCGTTATGCTGCCGCCACCGTGGGTGGCGTTTAGACAGGTGGCCCTCTCTAGTAAACGTGCGTGCACGGAGAACACGTCGCCGGGGTAGGCCTCCCTTCCCGGCGGACGGCGCAGCAGCAGGGAGAGCTCGCGGTAGATGCGGGCGTGGGTGGAGAGGTCGTCGTAGATGACCAGTACATCCTTGCCCTGCTGCATCCAGAATTCCGCAACGGCGCAGCCGGCAAATGGCGCCAGGTGCTGCAGACCGGGCAGGCTGGTGGCCTCCGCCACCACCACGGTCGTGTAGTCCAGTGCGCCATAGTCGCGCAGTGTGTCGATGGTATTCACGACCGTCGAGCGCTTTTGCCCGATCAGCACATAGACACAATAAACGCCCAGTGTGCGCTGGTTGATAACGGTGTCGAGCGCAATCGAACTGCGCCCAAGACCCGCATCACCGATGATCAGTTGGCGTTGCCCCTTGCCGATGGGGGTCATGGTGTCGATGACTTTGATACCCGTGTGTAGCGGTTGGTGTACGAAGTCACGTGCGACGATGGGCGGCGAACCTGATTCCAGCGCCTGTAAACGTGTGTGGGCCGGTACGGGAGCGCCGTCCAGCGGCGTCCCCAAAGGATCGATAACCCGTCCGAGCAGGGCATCGCCGACCGGCACACTCAGTCCAGAACCGGTTCTCTGCACGGTTGTACCAGCGGTCAAGGCTTCGGTATCGTGCAGCAGGACGGCGCCGATCATATGTTCCGTCAGGTCAAAAACCATGGCCCGGCTACCGTCTGCGAATACCAGGATATCGTCCATGGCGGCGGAAGGCAGACCGGTGATCCAGGCAATGCCGTCGCCGACTGCAACCAGATTGCCCTGTTCGCCGATACGCAGCCCCGGTTTGTAGGACTGCAGCCATTTCGCCTGCCGTTGCAGAATGCCGGATGCCTTGTCTGTGAGTTTATCCATCATGTGCAAAGTCCGTGAAGCCTTTGAGTTCGTCGCGGAGGTTGGCGCCCAGCACCCAGGCGCCGATGGTGATACGAATACCGGCTACCAGTTCGCGGTTCTGTTTAAAGTGCAGGCTTGCATCATCACCGGCCACCGGAGCCAGCGCTCTCTCAAGTCCCTGCCGGTGGTTTTCAGCGAGCGGGTAGGCGCTGATAACCTCAATTGCCGTAGGCGCATTTCCGTAGCTGTTGCGCAAGGCGCTGATGCGATCGGCCGGCAACTGGCCAAGCTCGTTGATGACCATCTCCACGAGACGTGTCTCCATCTCGGGTCCGGATGCCTGTTGCAGGAGACGTCCTGCGAAACGGGCTCCCTGCAAAAGCGCAGTGTCTTCGAGCTTCTGTACGGCATCAGCCTGGCGGCGCGCCTCGGTCACACGCGCCTTCTCCCGCTCCCTGTCCAGAGCCGTTTGCAACTCCTCCAGTTTCTTTGTGCGTTCAGCATCGATCTCGCGCGCCAGCAAATCACGTGCGTGCTGCCGTTCCTGGTTCCACTCGGCCAGTCGGCTCTCGTACTGCTGGTGCAATTTTTCCGCACTTTTCTGCATGTCCGCGGCATCGGCCAGCGTTTTTTCAATTCCGGCCCGGCGGCGGGCGATCACGTCCAGAACCGGTTTGTACAAAAAGCGTTTCAGAATCCATACCAGGATCAGGAAGTTGACGATCTCCAGCACAAAGGTTGACCAGCTCAATTCCATGGTGAGGTACTCCCTGTCGTGAAAGAAATCATCTCTGCCGATGGCCTATTTCAAAAGATATTCAAGCAGCGGGTTGCGGAACAGGACGATCAGGACGATGACCAGCACGTAGATGGCCAGCGACTCGATCATGGCGAGACCGATGAACAGCGTGCGCATGATGGACTTCTCGGCTTCCGGTTGCCGCGACAGCGCGTCCAGTGCACGACCGATGGCCCTTCCCATCGCGCTTGCCGGCAACATGACGCCCAGCGCCATTCCAACAATTGAGGCAACCGTAGAAGCCAGTGTGAATGCAGATAAGTCAGGCATGTTCTACTCCTTTTTGATCTGTCGAATTTGTTGTGATTGCAGGCCGCCGGCGACGTAGATAAGCGCCAGCATGCCAAAAATGTAGGCTTGTACCAGGGCCTCGACGATGTGCAGCATCAGGATCGGTACGGGTGCAAGAAACCCGGCAACCAGCAGTATCAGCAGGGCGGCCATCTCCAGGCTCATCATGTTGCCAAACAGACGCACAGCCAGTGCCACGGTGCGTGTAATCTCACTGATAAGGTGAAACGGTAACAGGATCGGGCTGGGCGTCAGGTAATGGCGCAGGTATGCCTTGAGGCCCTGGATACGAATACCGAACCAGTGCGTGGATAGAAATACGACGAGGGCAAATGCGGTGGTTGCAGACAGGTCTCGTGTGGGGGAGTGCACACCCGGGATCAGGCTGCAGAGGTTCGCCACTACCAGGAAAATCCACAGGCTGCCGATCAAAGGCAAAATCCTCTGGGTATACTGCGGCGCAACCTCGCCGACGGCATCCTCGATACTGTTGACGATGCCTTCCACCGCCGTCTGCAGGGGCCCTGGTTCAATACGCAGCCGGCGTGATACCAGCCATGCAAATAGCCAGATCAGCGCCATGATCGCCCAGGTGGTCACCACCGTATTGGTGATCGTTACCGGGCCCAGTGTGACGATGGGTTCGATGAGCAAGTTGCTTTCAGCCATCGCTTACTCCCTTATAAACAGGTACACATTCAATGCGCCGATGATGACCCCGGCAAGAATCAGACCCAAAGTCCACCGGCTTGAATAGTCCGCGGCCAGGCTGTCCAGCCACAGACCGAGATAGGCCCCGCCAATCACAGGCAGTACAAACAGCAGACCGAGCGTGCCGATGTAAACCGTCTGACTGATCAGGGTGGGGCGCTCATGTTCCGCTTTTTTCATGCGCTGAGCCTGACGCTCCACCTGGTTTTTCAGATCATTTAACTGTGTCACACCCTTACCCCTGGCCCTTGCGGCCAATTTCCCACAGGCGCTTGAGAACAGCCTCCTCCATACGGTGCAGGCTCGCTTTCATAACATGCAGTTTTTCTTCCTCTGCGAGTAATTGCTGTTGCAAGGCCTGGCTGATGCGCATGTAGTCATCATCCTGCAGATAGCGTCGTGTGCTCAGTGTCAGCACATCGTCGTGAAAGTAAAGTACCGCTCCCGGCAGGGCCAGGTAGCACCAATTGTTCTCGCCGACGCGATACCGGGCCAGGCCCATAATGAGCAATGATGCCATGCGCGCATGTCCCGCCAGTATGCCGAAGCTGCCACTCATGTCCTCGCCAACAAAAGCGGTCACACCGGCTATTTCTTCCGAGTGGGTTGCGTCCTGTAACTTCAGCGTAAAGGACTTCACCGTATGGCCTCCTG
>DATCZY010000095.1:0-6001 GCA_036525655.1 Lysobacterales bacterium
CCGGTTCAGGAGGGGTCTGCTCCGTACCCGCCTCGGCTGGCACCAATTGTGGTGGTGGCAATTCATCGACCGGCTCCGGCGTCCTGGTTAAAGAGTACCAGGCCGCGCCTGCAAACAGGAGGACGAGCAACACGTAAGGAATTGATTTTTTCATGTTAATGCCCCGGTAAGTTATGCGTATTATTCCCTAAATTATGACCCCGATTAACTGTTTTCAGTTCAACTGATCCCGGTCTGTTCAAATCCTTGAACCTTTTTTCAGGTCTGGTATATTGCCACCCCCTGAAAGCACAAACGCGGAAACCGGAAAAACCGACCATGTCCACAGTGAAGCCATACCAATTTGCAAAAGCAACCCTTTCCCTTCTCACCGCATCAGCCCTGTCGGTGCTGCTGATGCTACCGGCAACGGCGATGGCCGACACCGTGCTGGTCAAAACCGCGCTGGGCGATATTGAAATAGAGCTGCTGAAGGAAGATGCGCCCAAGACGGTCGCCAATTTCCTCAGATATATTGAAAATGACAAGTACTACAAGTCGTTTATTCATCGCAGCGCTCCGGGATTTATTATCCAGGGTGGCGGGTTTACTTACGCTGGGGCAGGTCAAGCACCCGGCATCATTCCCTATGACCCGGTTGAGAACGAATTCAAGATTTCCAATACGCGCGGCACCGTGGCCATGGCCAAGCTGAGCAATCAGCCCGACAGTGCAACCAGTCAGTGGTTTATCAACCTGGCGGATAATTCGGCAAACCTCGATGGTCAGAACGGCGGGTTTACCGTTTTCGCGCGGGTCGTCGGCAACGGAATGGCGGTAGCCGATGCCATCGCCACATTACAGGTGATCAATGCAGGGGGCCCATTTTCTGAGTTACCCGTCATCAACTACGTAGAAGATACGTTCTTGACCGAAGCAAACCTGGTGATGACCGACATCTCCGCGCAGGATGTCACGCCACCGGTACCGACCTTCGCGATGAATGCCGGGCTGAATGATGCATGGTATAACCCGATCACCGACGGCCAGGGTTTCTTTATCACAGTATTTCCTGATCTCAGCCTGGTCAACCTGGCCTGGTTCACCTACGACACGGAGTTGCCGGCAGATGAATCAGCGGCTAACCTGGGCTCTCCCGGCCATCGCTGGCTGACCGCGCTTGGCCCGATAGACGGTAACAAGGCAGTGCTGAATATCGATATCGCTTCCGGTGGCCTGTTCGATACCGCCTCTGATGTCCAGCACACCGACCCGGCAGGCTCTGACGGCACGATAACGCTGACCTTTACCGATTGTGCTGCGGGTCTTGTCGAATACGACATTCCGTCAATTAACCGGCAAGGCAGTGTTGCGATTCAACGGGTCGCCAATGACAACATCGCCTTGTGCGAGGCTTTGAGCGAACAATAAACACGGGCAGGCTGAATCCAAACTTGCGGATTCTGTTCTTGCATTGATGCTTGAATTGTCACGTCATCCCCGCGTTCGCGGGGATGACGCTTCTTCTTTCGAAACTGACCGGGCAGGGGTTACGGCTTGACGAACTTCAGCGTCCAGCGGTCGGTATTGCCGGTCACCGTTTTGCGCCCTACTTCATAACGCAGCTCATCATCGGCACGGGAGTGCAGGTCTGAAAAATCTACGAACTTGAAGCCGGCGGCCTCGATTTCATGGATGGCCAGGACCGGGTCAATCCTGCGGCCGTTTTCGGGACTATCTTCTTCCATGTGACGGCGGGTATGATCGACGACGGCGTAAATACCACCCGGCTTCAAGGCATCAAATGAAGCCTTGTTCATGGCTGCGCGACCTTCGGCGTCGAAATTGTGGTAATTGCGGAACGTCAGCACCATGTCCATACCAGTCACGCCCAGCCCGTCGGTTTCCAGCGTATAACGATCCGCGCCTTCTTTACGGTACACCTTTGAATCGGTCGCGATAATCTGCATATCCTCAAACCCCGGTACGGTCATCAGGTTCTTGGCGATATTGCCAGTGCCCAGCGCCGCGTAATACTCGCCTTTTTCGGCAACCACCGGCACCAACAGCTTGGTATACCAGCCGCCACCCGGGAGAAGTTCAACGATTTTCATATCCTCTCGAAGACCGAAAAACTTCAAGGTTTGAACAGGGCTTCGGTTACGGTCACGCTCTTTTTCATCATCTGTCCTGATATCCGCGGCCATCGCTGTTTTCAGTTTGGCCTCAACGGCATCAAAATCATCGGCAAACGCCAGGCCGGCCGATACAATCAATAAAGCACTCAGTAAATATTTCATAGGAGTTTCCTGTCATCCATTTGTAAAAACGCGGGTTGCAATCATAAAGGAATACGCGGGCGAATGTGATATTCGTGCACGTGTGAACGAAGTTTAAAACCGCTGCTAATGCCGCTCCAACTCCGCGATACGATCCATCAAGTCCAGCGCAAGCGCTGCGCCTGCCAGGTTAACACCCAGGTCACGCTGCAGGTGGATAACCGTTTTTACCCGCCTCAGGCTGCCCACACTGAACTGCCAATGCTCGATATCCCTGCCCTTCGGATCAAGAATGCCTTCCGACACCAGCGTCGTGATCGTTTGAGTTTCGACGGTGCAACTACGGCACAAATCAGCCAGGCTGACCAGGTCGCTTTCTCCGAGGACTTCGCCTACAAGGATTTTTTCGATCTTTTTTTCGTTATTCATGATCAGGCTACCTCCATTGCCGCACGCGGATGGAACTTGATTTCATCGCGCATCCGCCTGTAAAGCTCGCGAGATTTGTCATCATCGGCAGGCGGCAGGGCTATCTGCAGGACGACGTACAGATCACCCGGTGTTTTCGAAGGTATGCCTCGCCCTTTCAACCTCAATTTTTTACCCGCCTTTGAATTTGCAGGTATTTTGAGATCGATCGCACCGGATGGTGTGGGCACCTTCACGGTGGCGCCGAGGGCAGCCTCCCACGGAGCGACAGGCAGTTCGAGGTAGACGTCAGCGCCTTCAACCCGATAATAACGGTGTGGATTGAACTCTATTTCAAGGTACAGATCACCTGCCTTGCCCCTGCCCTGTCCCTTGGCGCCCTGACCGCTCAGGCGAATTTGCTGACCCTGCCGTATACCCTTGGGAATACTGACCTTCAAAGTCCTGTTGCGGCTGACAACATGCCCGTCGGCCGTCACCTCCGGCATTTGCAGCGAAATCGAACGGGACGCACCGTGGTAGCTGTCCTCGAGGTCAACGAGTATCTTGGCGTGATGGTCTTCACCCTGCATATGGAACCCCCGGCTTCCACCACCCGGGCTTCTTGCCTGCCCAAATAGCGATTCAAAGAAATCACTGAAGTCATGTTGGCGGTCTGCGCCGCGGGGTGCGCCATGAAACTCAAAGCCGGCGCCCCAATCCGGTGGCGGGCGGAACCCCTGCTGGGCGTTCCAGTTTGATCCCAGCTGGTCATAGGCGATGCGTTTTTCCGGGTCCTTGAGTACCTCGTAGGCCTCACCAAGGTCCTTGAACTTCTGTTCGGCGTTTTTTTCCTTACTGACATCCGGATGATACTTGCGCGCGAGCTTTCGATAAGCGCGCTTGATCTCGTCCTGGGTGGCCTTGCGGCCGACGCCTAAAACAGCGTAATAGTCTTTATACTCCATAGCTTGACCACTCCGATGGATAGACAATAACCCGCCAAAATCGCGGCTTTGTTCCAAAGGTCTCCAACGACCCCTGCATAGAGGATGTTGGGGTTAAACCATGCCGGGTCAATGGCAGGCGAAGTGACGGGCCTGGCAAGCGCTCAGGAAATAATGCTTACTCAATTTTTTCCTTCGGCTTATAAGCCTCAGCTTCCTGCCTGGTCAGTTTTTCAACACGCAAGGTCCAACTGGCCAGACTGGAATTGACCTGGAAGACATAACGGCCGCCTTCGTTAAAAAGCCTCACACCATTGTCGACATACTTGGTCCGGGCGATTTTGCCGACGTACTCACCCGCCGCGGTAACCAGATTGATTTCTACCGCCATTTGCCCGGGGTAGTCGCCGTTGGTGCGCCAATCGACAATCCATGGCGCCTCTACCTCGAATTCCGCAGTGGTTTTATTTCCGGTGCCGCTGAACTCCTGGATCAACTCTTTACTGCTTGCGTTGCCCGCAAAACAGCACAGTGTGACTAATACGACGAAACCATATAAGAACCTGTTCATGTGATTCTCCTGATCAAGACACGCCCGCAGAATTTTGAAACAGCGAAAAGTATGGGGCTGTCTCTCTTATTATAGTGAATATTCAGGATCATTATCCCGCCGGCGACAGACGGATTGGCAAAGTGCGGCAGCATTAATTCAATTCGCGATTGAAATTCAGAATAACTACAATGAGCAGGTGGTGGGCAATAAGGAAAGTAGAGGGCGTGACAGACCAAAACATTCTATTTACCCTGCTGGTTTTCGTCTTTGTATTCCTTATTTGGGGACGCTGGCGTTACGATCTCGTTGCGTTTTCAGCCTTGCTCATTGCCGCGGTTGCAGGCGTCATACCTTCACATGAGGTTTTTTCGGGCTTCGGGCACCCCGCCGTTATTGTCATAGCCCTGGTGTTGATCGTCAGCCGCGGCCTGTCGAACTCCGGCGCCATCGAACTCATTTCACGCTACCTGATCTCCGCGTCACGCAAGTTGGCAACGCACATCGGAATAATGGCCGGTTTCGCCGCCGTCCTGTCGGCGGTGATGAACAACGTCGCGGCGCTGGCCATGCTCATGCCGCTCGATATTCAGGCTGCAGTAAAGGCCAAGCGCAGCCCGGCCCTGAGCCTGATGCCACTTTCTTTCGCCTCGATCCTTGGTGGCATGATCACACTGATCGGCACACCGCCAAACATCGTGATAGCCGAATACAGGGGGCGTGCGTTGGGCGAACCCTATGGGATGTTCGATTTCACACCGGTCGGCCTGGCTGTCGCCATCGTCGGCGTCGCTTATGTTGCACTGATCGGCTGGAGGCTGATACCGGTTGCTCGCCGCGAGCACGACACGACTACAGAATTAAGCCATCTCGGGGATTATCTTGCCGAAGTAAAAGTGCCTGAAGGATCCCCGGCAATCGGCCAAAAGGTAAGAGACCTTGACGAGGTGACCGACGAACACGATGTAGAAATAGTCGGCCTCATAAGGCGTGGTGAGCGTCAGCCCGGTATGGCCCGGCGTATCGAGATTCGCAAGAATGACATCCTGGTGCTGAAAGCGGCACCGGAGGGTATCGAGGCTCTCGTTGGCGCCCTGAAGCTTGCATACCGAAGAAAAAGCAACACCGAAAGCAGGGTGTTCGGCTCAGACGATGCTTCGTTGCTGGAAGTGGTTGTTCCACAGGGTGCACGCATCGAAGGTCGTTCCGCGCTGTCCTTGCGCCTGATGTATCGCCACGGGGTGACGCTGCTCGGCGTATCGCGGCAGGGTAAGCAATTCACCAAGCGGGTGAAAGAACTTCAAATAAAGGCAGGTGATATCCTGCTGCTACTGGGAAACAATAAAAAGTTGTATGACATAGCCAACTGGCTGGGGTGCCTGCCCCTGAAAGAACGCGGCCTGCAGCTTATACAGCGCAAAAAGGCCGGTCTGGCGGTTGCGATCTTTGCAGGGGCCGTCGCGCTGGCCAGTTTCGGCGTACTGTATTTGCCCATAGCCCTCGGCATAGCCGTGGTGTTGATGGTTTTAACCGGCATCATGCCCTTGCGGCAACTCTATGAATCCATCGAATGGCCGGTGATCGTGTTGCTGGGTTCGATGATTCCCATCGGTGTAGCCCTGGAGAACAGCGGCGGCACCGGGCTGATCGCATCCTGGATCGTGATGGGGTCCGCGGACCTCTCACCCGCCATCGTGCTGGTCATCCTGATGATCGTGACGATGACGCTATCGGACGTGATGAACAATGTCGCCACCGCCGTGATCACCGCCCCCATCGCGGTGAGTATCGCAAACTCGCTGAGCGTCAGCCCGGACCCCTTCCTGATGTGCGTCGCG
>DATCZY010000096.1:0-4850 GCA_036525655.1 Lysobacterales bacterium
GTTTGGATAGTAAGGCTTCGGCATGTTCGGGATAATGGATTCATAGCAGGTAACTATCATTGACTGTGTTTGGATCAGGTATAAAGATGATGCGATTAGGATGCATGGTTTGTAACAGGGCTGCTTTGACAGCCGATAGAAGAACTACGGGGTTGGCCTGGGCACAATGATCGATAAAACCGTATTAATCGAGGAGGCCATCGGCCGGATTTCCGATGGCGCGGTCGTCATGGTCGGCGGGTTCGGCGTGCCCGGTACGCCGTTTATGCTGATTGACGAACTGGTCCGGCAGAATAAAAGACACCTGACCGTGATCAAGAACGATGCCAATGAATCCAACATGGGTATCGACCACCTGTTGAGAAATGGCCAGGTGGAACGCCTGGTTGTCTCGCATATCGGACTCAATCCACACGCCATACAAATGATGAATGACGGGCTGGTCGACGTGGAGTTTTGCGCCCAGGGAATCCTGGCTGAAAGAATCCGGGCTGGGGGAGCCGGCCTGCCGGGGTTTCTGACCGATATCGCGATGAACACCCTGCTGGCCAGGGGCAAGCCAACGGTCGAATTCGAAGGCCGTGAGTACCTTATCGAAAAAGCCCTGAAGGCGGATGTCGCACTGATCCATGCACACGCCGCCGATACGTTTGGCAACCTGATCTACGCCGCCAGTGCACGAAACTTCAATCCATTGATGGCCATGGCCGGGGACCTGGTAATCGCAGAAGCAGAAAACCTGTTACAGCTCGGCGGTATCGCGGCCGATGGGGTGCACACTCCGGGGCCATTCGTGGACCACGTGGTCCATTTGCATGAAATCACGGGGGAGTACGCTGTTGTCCGGCGCTAATAACAGGATGATAAAGCGTGCAGCGCGAGAAGTGCGCACGGGCATGACGGTCAACCTGGGGATCGGTTACCCGACCCGCATCGTTGAATTTCTCGAGCCGGGCTTCCCGGTTTGTCTGCATTCCGAAAACGGCATCGCCGGGCAGGGGCCGGCAGTTCCATACGATCGGGCTGACCGCAACCTGATCGATGCGGGTGGCGCCTATGTTTCGGTTTTGCCCGGCACCTCTTTTTTCGATAGCGCCACGTCATTTGCGCTGGTGCGTGGCGGACGTCTGGACCTGACCATTCTCGGCGCGCTGCAAATTGGCAGCAATGGCGACCTGGCCAACTGGACCATCCCGGGCAAGTTTACACCGGGTGTGGGCGGTGGCATGGAGTTGGCGCAAAAGGCCCGCCGCGTGGTGGTTTTGAGTACCCATCTGGATAAACACGGCCGCAGCAAGATCGTAGCGCAATGCAGTCTGCCGCTAACCGCACCCGCCTGCGTGGACCGCGTCTATACTGATATGGCGGTCATGGATATCAGCGCGGACGGCGTTGTGTTGTGCGAGATTGCCGAAGGTCTTACGATCGATGAAGTCGTCGCCGCGACCGCTGTGCCCTTGTTGATCGATGAAAATAACCTGGCCTTCTTTTAAGAGAAACGGACTATGGATAACGACGTTACCAAACGTGTCATGAATGCTGTCGACAAGCGTTTCGAGGAGCAGACTGCATTTTTGTCGGAGCTCGCAAGCCACCCGTCAACCCGCGGCTTCGAGCAAAGCGCCCAGCGCTTCATGGCCGACCAATTGCTCGAGTTGGGCTACGCGACCGACAGCTGGGAAATCAAGGTCGCCGATATCGCCCATTTGCCGGGCTTTTCTCCGGTCATCGGCGATTACGACGATGCGCTCAATGTCGTGGGTACGCACCGCAGCCGATCCGGGCGCGGCAAATCGCTGATCCTCAATGGCCACATCGACGTGGTGCCGGTGGGTCCGCTTGATATGTGGGATTCCCCGCCCTTTGCACCGCGCATCGACGGTGGCTTCATGTACGGGCGCGGTGTCGGCGACATGAAGGCGGGGCTGGTGGCCAACCTGTACGCGCTCAATGCGCTGAGGGATATCGGCTATCAGCCTGCAGCCGATGTGCATTTTCAGTCGGTGGTTGAAGAAGAGTGCACGGGTAACGGTATGCTGGCCTGCTTTCAGCGCGGCTACCGCGCGGACGCGGCGCTGATACCCGAACCCTTTGCCGAGCAACTGGTCAGCGCCCAGATCGGCGTTATCTGGTTCCAGGTGCACCTGAAGGGCAAGCCGGTTCATGTGCTGGAGGCAGGTAGCGGATTCAATGCCATCGAAGCATCCCTGCCGCTGATCGCGGCCTTAAAAGCATTGGAGGTGCGCTGGAACAGGCCCGGGCATGCGCACCCGCATTATCGTCATCACGAGCATCCGCTGAACCTCAATATCGGCAAAATCCAGGGCGGCGACTGGGCGTCGAGTGTCCCCGCGTGGTGCAGTGTCGATGTGCGCATGGGCATTTACCCGGGCCAGGATATCAACGCCGCGCGGGCCGAGATCGAGGCTTGTCTCAACGAGGCTGCGGATGCAGATGTTTACCTGCGCACTAATCGCCCGGCGATCATCTATAACGGCTTCCTCGCAGAAGGCTATTGCCTGGCGGACCATGACAAGCCGGAGACCCGCCAGGCGATCTCGACACTCGAGAACGCCCACTTTGCAGTCACCGGTGATGCGCTGAAACAGGCGGCCATTACCGCCACCACCGATGCGCGCTTTCCCGGACTCTACTGGGACATCCCGTCGCTGGTTTACGGCCCTGCCGCCGATTCAATCCATGGCTTCAACGAACGTGTCGATCTCGAATCGGTGCGTCGTGTCACGCAGTCGATTGCCGTGTTTATTGCCGGCTGGTGCGGGCTTGAAAAAGTTTGATTTAGAAACACAGCAAAGCAAAGGGGTTTCGAAATGCCGGAAAGGATATGCTCATGAGACTTCTGGGTTTGATCGCACTGTTGTGTACAATCGCGACGCCGGCAACCGCCCTCCCGTTGCTTAGCGACGGTATCGAGATTCGCCAGGTATGGATTCCGATGCCCGACGGGGTCCGGCTCGCGGCCGACCTCTACCTGCCCGAAAACAGCGGAGATACTAAACTGCCGGTTCTGTTGGAGTACCTCCCGTATCGTAAAGACGAGTCCAGGCAGCGTAATTTTCAGCTTTATTCTTATTTTTTACGTCATGGCTACGCCGTGGCGCGGGTGGATATCCGCGGCACGGGTAACAGCGAGGGCCGGACGATCCCCTATGAGTATTCCGATATTGAACTCGACGATGGCGAACGGGTGATCGCGTGGCTGGCTGAACAGCCCTGGTCCAGTGGCAATATCGGCATGTTCGGGATCTCCTGGGGCGGCTTCAATTCGATCCAGATGGCCGTGCGCAATCCGCCGGCGCTCAAGGCCTTTATCGCCATTATGGCCACCGAGGATCTCTACCAGGAAGACGTGCATTATATCGACGGCATCATGCACACCGATTCCTGGATGATGAGCAATGACCTCTATAACTCGCTGCCCGGCGCACCGGACTTTGTCATGGACGAGGAGTGGTACCGCAACCGCTTCGATGTTGAACCCAGCGTTTACACCTACATGCGCCAGCAACGCGACGGGCCCTTCTGGGACCGCGCCTCGGCGTTGAAAAAATACGACCGGATCAAGATTCCCGGTTTCCACATCGGCGGCTGGTACGACGGCTACCGCGACAGCCTGCCGCGTATGCTGGAAAACGTAAAGGCGCCGGTCAAAGCCATGATTGGCCCCTGGGATCACGATTTCCCGCACAACGCCTCGCACAGCCCGCAGATGGAATGGCGCCATGAGGCCGTGCGCTGGTTCGACCACTGGCTCAAGGGCATCGATACCGGCATCATGGAAGAACCTGCCTTCGCCGTGTACGTGCGCGACTGGCACCCACCCGGCCCCGGCGTCTACGATTTTCCGGGCCGCTGGCGGTGGGAGGACGGCTGGCCGATCAAACGGACGCGCACCGAAACCTGGTTTGCGCAGGGCCAGCGGGGCCTGGCCAAAACAGCTGTGGAACACGCCGTGGAAAAGCAGAAATACGTGCCCTCGAGTGGCCTGGAGGCCGGTGGCCCGGTCATGTGGTGGGGCAGCGTACTTCCCGATTTGCAAGCATCGGACGAGCATGCCCTGGTTTATGACAGCGAGCCGTTAGAGCAGAAACTGGAAATCCTGGGCGAACCGGTCGCGCATATCAGGGTATCGGCAGACGCCACGCGCGCTAACTGGATTGCGCGGATTGCGGACGTCGCCCCCGATGGACGCGTGACCCACGTCGCCGCGGCGGCATTCAACGGTACCCACCGTCAGTCGGCGCGGGCACCGGTGGACATCGTACCCGGTGAGGAATTCCCGCTGGATATAGAGATGCACTTCACCTCCTGGGTGTTCGCGCCCGGCCACCGGATACGTCTTTCGGTCACAAACTCCCAGTGGCCGATGTTGTGGCCGACGCCTTACACGATGACCACCACGCTGGCGCTGGGCGGTGAAGATGGCGCGCGTGTTGACCTGCCGGTGATACCGCAGGATCCCGGAGGGGAATGGCGCAGCCCGGTTTTCAAACAGCCCGCCGCAGACCCGGAACTGGCTGGTTTTGCAACGCTCGATAGCGGCAATAGCACGGGTTACGGCGAGATAGAGAAAGTTCAGCATGACGCGCAAACCGGCGAAGCCTTTGGCGTGGCGACGAACACCGGCGCCTACCAGTACCCCTGGGGCATCGAGCGTTTCGAGGAACGCATCGAGCACCGCACTTCGGATAGCAGCCCCGCCGATACCTCGGTGAAAGGCATCTATGCCCTGCAGGAGGAACTTCCGGGCCGCTTGCTGCGTTTTGAACAGGATGTCATGTTTAGCAGTGACCTGGAGAACTTCTATCTCATTTTTAACCGGCGCGTAC
>DATCZY010000097.1:0-9014 GCA_036525655.1 Lysobacterales bacterium
TCCCATGAAACACGGCAGAATGCGTTTGGAGCGGTCATTGAACTGGTGCTTGAAGCGGTGCTCGATACAGGATTTGATGCGTGAACGAAGCAGAAAAAGCAGTTACAGAATTATATGACCGTGCACGTTCAGCCAGCGACAATGCTTATTCACCCTACAGCGGCGCCAGGGTCGGGGCCTGCGTCATGGATGAAAGCGGCAATGTTTATGCCGGTTGCAATGTCGAGAATTCTTCATATGGTCTGACCCAATGTGCGGAGCGCAATGCGCTTGCAAATGCCGTTGCGGCGGGCATGAAGCCGGGTGCCGCGCACAAGTTGTTGATTTACGCCACCGGTTTTGAAACGCTGGCACCCTGTGGCGCCTGTCGCCAGGTCATGAGCGAGTTACTGGCAAGTGATGCCCTGGTTGTTTCCTGTCATAGCGAAACCGATTATCGCAGCTGGTCTGTAGGGGAGCTGCTGCCCGATCCATTTGTTTTAAGCCAAAGGAAAAAATAATAATGACAATTCCTGAAAAATCACGCCGGAGCTTTCTCAAGTCCGGTGGAACGGTGTTTGGCGCTTCATGGCTGGCAATCAATATGCCGCTGATTCTTTCCGCCAGTCAGGCTGCAGAGGAAAACCAGCAGGCCGGGGCGGCTTATGAGAATTTATCGGCGGAAGAGGCCGTTGAACTGGGTGCATGGGTCAATCAAATCATTCCTGCGGATGACACCCCGGGCGCGACCGAGATTGGCGTGGTCTACTTTATCGACGCTGCGCTTGGTGGTTTCATGGCCAGTGCGGCTCCAGTGCTCAGACAGGGGCTTGATGAGTTTCAGCAAAAGACACAATCATCCTATCCTCAATTTAACCGGTTTTCAGAATTATCATTTGAGCAGCAGACGGAGATGATCAAGTCAGTTGAAGACACCCCACTGTTCGAGATGTTGCACCTAATGACCCTTTGTGGAATGTTTTGTTTACCCTCCTACGGAGGCAATCGTGAAAACGCCGGTTGGAACCTGATCGGGTTTGATCACCGCCATGCCTGGCAGCCACCCTTTGGATATTATGACGCAGCTGTTCACGGTGAAGCCTCGGTCGGCGGAGATGAACATGAGCACGTCTAAGCAACAACCCAAATACAATACCCGCGAAGAAGTTGATTTCGTGATCATCGGCTCGGGCGCTGCGGGTGGCGTACTCGCCAAGGAGTTGTCTACCAATGGTTTTAGCGTGGTCGTGCTCGAACAGGGCCAGTACCGCACTGCTGCGAATTTCAAGCATGACGAACTGGATGTGATGTTCAAAAACGAGTTGCTGAATCACCCCGGATGGAATGATCCGCAAACTTTTCGCAGGTTTGAAACGGAAACCGCGGTGCAAACGCCAGATGCCCCACCGCCGGCATTCTACGCACGCGGTGTCGGTGGCAGCAGTGTTCATTTTACCGCCAATTACTGGCGCTTCCATCAAAGTGATTTCATGGAACGCAGCCTCCTGGGCCCGATGGAGGGAACCGGTTTCGCAGACTGGCCCATACGTTACGAAGAACTGGAACCTTATTACGCCAAGGTGGAATGGGAATGTGGTGTTTCGGGCCAACCGGGTCCGTTTGAGGCGCCGCGTTCGAGACCCTATCCGGTGCCTCCACTGCCCGTTAAATCTTCCGGTGTCCTCTTTGAAAAAGGCGCCCGTGCCATGGGGCTTCATCCACAACCTGCACCAATGGCAATTTTATCCAAACCGCATAATGGCCGTCCCGCCTGTGTGCATTGCGGGTTTTGCATGGGGTTTGGCTGCGAAGTCAATGCAAAATCGTCAACACTGGCTGCCATGATCCCGCTCGCCGAGGCGACGGGGCGATGTGAGATCCGTCCCCTGTCTACCGTTTTCCGTATAGAAACCAATGACGCGGGGCGTGTAACCGAAGTGGTATACCTGGATTCAGAGGGTCGGGAACAGGCGCAGAGAGCCAAGGCCGTCGTATTGTCGGCCAATGGTGCGGAAACACCGAGATTGTTGTTCCTGTCAGAATCCAACCGATCTCCCAATGGCCTGGCCAATTCTTCGGGGATCGTCGGTAAATACCTGATGGGCAATGGTCACTCAGTTACGCAGGCCGCTTTTGAGCATCCTCTGAATGAGTTCAAGAGTGTGCAGGTGACGCGCATCGTGCACGACTTTTACGAAAACGACCCGGCCCGCGGGTTTTACGGTGGTGGCGGCATGGATGCCAGGCCGTTCCTGGATTCCACACCCATCATGCATGCGATGACCGGTCTGCCACCTGGAAAACCGAGGTGGGGTTTGGAGTTCAAGCAAATGTTGCGCCATTATTTCACCCATAAAATGTCAGTTCTGGGCAGCACGACGTCCGTGCCCCTGGCTCGAAACAATATTACGCTTGATCCAAACATGAAAGACGACAAGGGCAGGGCGGCTATTCGCATGACTTACATGGATCATGCCGACGATCTTGCCATGGCAACTTTTTTACAGGACCGTGCGGTGGAGATACTCGGTGCGGCCGGTGCGAAGGAGGTCTGGCGGGATCCGGTAGAGGGAGGAAGCATTCAGGCGCATTTGCTTGGCACCTGCCGCATGGGTAATGATCCGGCCACATCGGTTGTTGATAAATATCACCGTGCCCATGACGTGCCCAACCTGTTTATCTGCGATGGCTCCAGTTTTGTCAGCTCAGGCAGGGGGCAACCCACCATGACCATCCAGGCATTGGCGTTCAGAGCAGCAGAACATATAAGCCGTTTCGCAAAAAACGGTGAAATCTAACTTTATATCAGGAGAATATACATATGAAGGTAATTCTAAAAGCAATGACGGTAATGACTTTTCTATTGAGTCACCCGGCCATGGCAGGCGAGCTAGAAGTTGAGCATTACGCAGTATCCCCCGACATGCAACTGCCATTTTCTGAAGCCGTCCGTGTTGGGCACATGCTTTATCTATCCGGGCAACTTGGTTTTGATCCCAAGACCTCCAGCCTTGTCGATGGAGGGATCGCGGCCGAGACCAGGCAAACGATGGAGAACATCAAGGCCACCCTTGAAAAGCACGGGTCATCCTTGGCGGAAGTGGTCAAGTGCACTGTCTTTCTGGCTGATATCAAGGAATGGGCAGCCATGAACGAGGTTTATGTCACCTATTTTCCAAGCAATCCTCCAGCACGCAGTGCGCTGGGTAGTAGTGGTCTGGCGCTCGGCGCCCGCACAGAAATCGAGTGTATGGCGACCGTGAAGTAGCCCATCTGATCGAAGATATTTCAGGGCGCCAGTGGCGCCCTTTTTTTGCCTTTTTTCACAGGCCGAATTCAGGTACCTTTAGATACCATTTCTGGAGATCAGCATGACATTCAGGTTTCTCATCGTTCTTTTATCAGTTTTCGTGTTCGGCTCCGATGCTTTGGCGCAGATGCAGTCTGAACCTTCAGTCAGCCGGTTTGCAGACCTGGCGCTCAATTGCGTACACCAGGAATATCCAAACAAAATCGCTCATGTACTGACCGGCGATCAGGATGTTGCGCCACCGCGAGTGCTGACGCCGGTTTTTTATGGTTGTTTCGACTGGCATTCTTCCGTCCACGGACACTGGTTACTGACACGCTTACTGCGGTTATACCCGGATGCCGGGTTTGCCGGCCTGGCGGAGGCGGCATTGGATGAAAGTTTCAAGGCGGAAAAAGTGGCGCTCGAAGTCGCCTATGTGACGAATGAGCAACGCGCCTCTTTCGAAAGACCCTACGGCGTCGCCTGGTTATTGCAATTGACCGCTGAATTACGCGAATGGGATGACCCGCGTGCCCGGCGCTGGCTGGCCATCCTGGAACCGCTGGAATCCGCCCTGGTCGGTAACATGCAAACGTGGCTCGGAAAGCTGGCCTATCCTATCCGGATTGGCGAGCATGCCCAAACGGCGTTTGCTTTTGGCCTGTTTCTGGATTGGACTGACGCAAGTGGCCGGGCCGACTTCGCCAGGCTGGTCACTGACAGGTCACGGGATTTCTATCTGAATGACCGTTCTTGTCCGTTGGCTTATGAGCCTGGAGGGCAGGATTTTTTATCACCCTGCCTGGCCGAGGCCGATTTGATGAGGCGCATCATGGACCCTGAAGACTATGCTGGTTGGTTGACAGTTTTCATGCCAACGATACCTGCGGATGGACGTGGCGACTGGTTGCCAATTGCCGTGGTCACCGATCCGACGGATGGCAAGCTGGCACACCTCGATGGTTTGAATATCAGCCGCGCGTGGATGCTGGAAGGTATGGCCTTTGGATTGCCGGCAACGGATCCTCGAAAAGTGGCGCTACTCGCTAGCGCGGCCATTCATAAGAATTCAGGGTTGGCTTCTGTCACTGGCGAACATTATGAAGGTGGCCACTGGCTCGGCAGTTTTGCGACCTACTTAGAAACGCAAAGGGGCTTGGGAGAAAAGCGTCACTAGACGGTTTTATATGATTTCGATCAACATATGTTTTACCGCAGTTCATTATCATTAAGCTGTTGTTGCTGGAGAACTTTATGGCTACCTATCAGAAAATCCTTGTTGCAGTTGATCTGAGCAATGAATCAGAACTGGTGTTACAAAGGGCCCTGTTTATCGCAGGTCCGAATGCTGATTTACATGTAGTGTATGTGCAGGAGCCTATGGATAACGTGTACGTTGGCATTGTCCCGCAAAGTGCCGCATTCAGTGGTCTGGGTGATCTGGAAGCACAACTGGGCGAAGAACTGAAAGAGAAACTGACTACCCTGGGTGAGAAATTCAGCCTGCCCGCCGATCACCTGCATATTCTGCATGGCTCGCCGGCGCATGAAATCCATCGTTTTGCGAAGGAAAACGGCAGCCAGTTGATCGTCATCGGCACGCATGGCCAGAGAGGTCTGCAGTTGTTGCTGGGTTCCACTGCGAACTCGGTGCTCCACGGTGCCGGCTGTGACGTGCTGTCCGTCAGAATAGGTGCTACCCTGTAAAGAACCTGTCATCCGCTATATTGCGGATACATCGAAGAAGCAGGTTCCGGCTCATTTTAATGTCGCGGTTTGCCGCAGGGGGTATCTTGAACTTCAAAACGCTGCTTTGGGTCGCTGTTTTTCTATCAGTCATGATTTGGTCCGCTATTGAACCGGCCGACCGGTTGACCTGGTGGATGGAGGTCCTCCCTGCAATGCTGGGGTTTGTCATCATGGCGGTCACCCGCCAGCGCTTTCCTTTAACCCCGCTGGTGTATTTTCTGATCCTGGTCCATGCCATCGTCCTGATGGTGGGTGGGCACTATACTTACGCCGAAGTACCCCTCGGTGACTGGATCAGTGAGCTGACCGGCGGGAGCCGCAACAACTATGACAAGCTGGGTCACCTCGCGCAGGGTTTTATTCCCTACATCGTTGCGCGCGAAGTCCTGGTCCGCAATAGGGTGATAGCGGTCAGGGGCTGGCTTTCATTCCTGCTGGTTTGCTTCGTACTTGCAGTGAGTGCATTTTATGAGCTTATCGAATGGTGGGCGGCGTTACTGAGTGCAGAAGCGGCCGATGCATTCCTGGGCACGCAAGGTTATGTCTGGGATACGCAATCGGATATGTTCTGGGCCCTGGTAGGGGCGATCCTGGCGTTATTGACCTTGACGAAATTGCACGACCGGCAGATCAGGCACATTGAAATGGCGCATCAGCGCAGTACGGCATAATGATTAAATACCAGGTATAAAGTCCGGACGATTTTAAAAATCGCTACCGGACGCCGCCTGCGTGGTGTTGATTACTTCGAGCCGTCTATTGATTTGTCCGAGTATACCGGTGGTATCCAGTCCGGCCATGGCAAGGCAGTCCTGCCGCGAGCCGTGTTCAATATAGAGGTCCGGTATACCGATATTCAGCAGGTTAAAACTGCCCCCGGTTGCCGCCAGTAACTCGTTGACGCCACTGCCAGCCCCGCCAGTTACCGCATTTTCCTCAACGGTCACGAGAAGGCTATGGCTATTGGCCATTTCCTTGATGACTTCAGCGTCGAGTGGTTTGACAAAACGCATATTGACGAGGCTCGCACCGATGCGGGAAGCGACCTCGCTACAGGCCTGTAGGCTGCTCCCGAATGCCAGTATTGCAACATCCTTGCCTCGCTTTACCACCTCGGCTTTGCCGATGGGAAGTACTTGCATATTTGTCTCGACGGGCTTGCCGGGGCCCGTTCCGCGCGGATAGCGGACCGCTGCGGGTCCCTGGTGCCTGAAACCGGTATAGAGCATTTGGCGGCATTCATTCTCATCGGATGGCGCCATGATTAACATATTGGGTATGCAACGCAGGAAGCTCAGATCAAAACTGCCCGCGTGGGTGGGTCCGTCTGAGCCGACCAGGCCAGCCCGGTCAATCGCAAACAGCACGGGCAGATTTTGCAGGGCCACATCATGGATAAGCTGATCATAAGCTCTTTGCAGGAACGTGCTGTAAATGGCGACCACCGGGTGTATGCCTTCGCAGGCCATGCCGGCGGCCAGTGTTACAGCGTGTTGCTCGGCGATGCTAACGTCGAAATAACGACTGGGGAAACGCTGCTCGAACTCCACCATTCCGGAGCCCTCACGCATCGCCGGGGTGATGGCCAGCAGGCTGTCATCCTGTTCCGCCATGTCGCATAGCCACTGGCCGAAAACCTGGGTGTAGGTAGGTGTTGGCTTGATGGCCGGTTTTGCCGGTACGATGCCCGTCTGGGGGTCGAAAGGCGAAACGGCGTGATATTTCACCGGATCCTTCTCTGCCGGTTCGTAACCTTTGCCCTTGGCTGTAATGATATGAAGCAGGTTTGGCCCTTCAACGGTTTGTATGGTTCGAATGGTGCGCAACAGCACGGGCAGATCATGCCCGTCAATTGGACCGAGATAATTGAAACCCAACTCTTCGAAAAGCGTACTCGGTACGATCATGCCCTTGACGTGTTCTTCCCACCGACTCATGAATCGCCAGACGCGGGAGTCCCTGTGCATCAGGCGCTTGCCGCGTTCGCGGATATGGGTCACGGTAGGCCCACTCATCATGCGCGCCAGGACCTTGGTCATGGCGCCGACATTGGGTGAAATGGACATCTGGTTTTCATTCAATATAACCAGTATGTTCGGGTCAAGTGACCCGCCGTGGTTGAGCGCCTCGAACGCCATACCGGCCGTCATGGCGCCATCGCCAATGACGGATACGACGCGTCTTTGCTCATGTTTGTGCGCCGCTGCGAGCGTCATGCCCAGACCCGCGCTGATGGAGGTGGAGGAGTGGCCCACTCCAAAAGTATCGTATTCACTTTCGGCGCGCTTCGGGAACGGCGCCAGGCCGCCGGTTTTTTTGATGGTGCCAATCCGTTCGCGTCGACCGGTCAATATTTTATGCGGGTAAGCCTGGTGACCGACATCCCAGACAATCCGGTCATGGGGAGTTTCAAAACAATAATGCAGGGCCACCGTGAGTTCGACACAGCCGAGTCCTGCGCTGAAGTGTCCACCGCTCTTTGAGATCTCCTGCAGCAGATACTCACGCAGTTCATCAGCCAATTGTGGCAACTGATCCTGATCTAGTTTGCGCAAATCCGCTGGTGTGGCAATTTGATCAAGCAATGGGTATTTATCTGCGTTCATGGTTTTAATTTACCGGTCGCGGTCGACGGCATAGGCCGCCAACCACTCGAGCGCGTCAGTTTCACCTGGTAATTCATTCAATTCCAGCAGTGCCTGATCGCGTAGTTCGTATGCTCGGTTGAGAGATTCTTCCACGCCGATAATAGCGGGAAAAGCGGGTTTTGACCGGGCGGCGTCAGCCTGGCTCGGCTTTCCGGTAACATCACTGTTGCCGGTCACGTCAAGCAAATCATCAAACACCTGGAAAGCCAGGCCAGTCAATTGACCAAAACGTGAGAGGGCGTTGATCTGCGCGCTCGATGCCGAGGCTATCAAGGCTGGTGCAACCGTACAGATCCGGATCAAAGCACCGGTTTTAAAGGCGTGAATCTGTTCCAGTTCGGCCTGGGTGATGTCTTTGCAGAGACTGGCGAGGTCAAGCACCTGGCCACCGGCCATTCCATTGGCTCCACAGGCGCGCGCGAGCCCGAGGATAATCGCGAGTTGTTGTTGGGGATTGGTGTTCAAAGCGCGGTCTGCCGCCAGTATCTCGAACGCCAGCGCCTGCAGCGCATCACCTGCCAAAATGGCGGTTGCCTCGTCAAACTTGCGGTGACAGCTTGGTTGTCCGCGTCTGAGGTCGTCGTCATCCATGCTCGGTAAATCGTCGTGAATCAACGAATACGTATGGATCAGTTCTATGGCAACGGTGGTGCCATCGAGTATGTCTTCGGGTAAGTTCAACGCACGACCTGCGGCATATACGAATAGGGGCCTGATGCGTTTTCCGCCCGCCACGGCGGAGTAGTGCATCGCTTGCAGCAGCAGTGGCGGCGTCAGTGACGGCTCTGGCAGGTATCCGGGAAGAATATTTTCAAACCTGGTCTGCCAAGCGTTGATGATGGCGGCGGTTTCAGACATCCGGTTCAAATGGTTTAAGCGAATCTTCGTCCTGGTTATTTGTGAGCAATTCGACCGTTTGTTGCGCATTGTCCAGCGCGGCCTGGCATTGCCGGGTCAATTCGATTCCATGTTTGAAACCGGACAAAGATTCATCCAGTGACAAATCACCCTCTTCAAGTTTCATAACCAGTTTTTCAAGTTCCACCAGCGTCTTTTCAAAATCGGGACCTGGCTCAGTTTTTTTGCTCATAATCTGCGTTCCGGGTTTAGCGGAGCGACACTAACGTACCGCACCGGCAGGGTCAACTATCAATGTTTGCCCCGGTGTTGTTGTTTACGAATGAACTGTAATAATGGGTGTCTTGGACGCCAGTTCAAGCTGATGTTATTTTCAGATAGCCAGTTTGCAAACCCATCGGCGAAGCACCAGTCCCCCACTGCCACCAACTCTCCATCCAGATTGCAAAGTGGAATGGAATCTCTCAGCCAGGATGGTATGTTAGCCG
>DATCZY010000098.1:0-5362 GCA_036525655.1 Lysobacterales bacterium
CTCGCGTTGGGCAGCGGGCTGGCCTTGTTGATGTACGGGTTTGCCGGCGGCTGGCTGCACGTGAAGCTTCTGTTCGTAGTATTGCTGATCGTCTACCACTTTTGGGCACGCGTGAGGATGAAGGAAATGCAGGCGGGGAAACTCGATCACGGCGGTGTTTACTATCGCTGGGCCAACGAGATTCCGCTGGTATTAACCATCGTGATTTTGGTGATGGTGGTGGTAAAACCGTTTTGAGCCGGCCTTGCACGACAGAAAACGATCCCGCCCCCCTTCTTGACAGCCCCTTTCCCGATTACTATGGGCGGGTTCCTGGCGCCGGAGAGGCTCGACATGACTTTTAAATTTATGCATCGTTTCACGTTGTTCGTTTGCCTGTTAGGCATCATACCGTTTGGCGCTGGCGCCCTCGCCGCTGACAAGCGCCCATATGCACTGATAAATGCGCATATTTTTAACGGCGTCGAAAACGCGATCATTTCCGGCAAGACCGTGCTGGTAAGCAACGGCACCATCGAGCAAATCATCAGCTCCACGGCTGACGCACCCGCCGGTTACGACATCATCGATTGCGAAGACAACTACCTGATGCCCGGTCTTATCGACGTCCACACCCACCTCGAGTCACTGGACCAGGCGCGCCGTGCGCTGGAATCCGGCGTGACCACCGTGCGTACCGCCGGCGTACCCGCCTACCAGGATGTGGCCCTGGCCGCCCTTTCAAAAGCCGGTAAGATCGCCGGCCCCGACGTGGTGGCAGCCGGTGTCTACGTCACACCCAGGCTGGAAGATACCTTACTGGCCGACCCGCGTCTGGCCGAACTCGCCGATGGCGTCAACAGTGACGATGACTTACGCCTGCTGGTCAAAATCAACCTGGAACGCGGCGCGACCGTGATCAAAACCCGCGGAACTGAACGCGCCGGCCGAGCCGATACTGACCCCAGGGAGCAAATCTACACGCAGCATCAGCTCGGGGTGGTGGTGGATGAAGCCGGCAAAGCCGGCGTTCCCGTCATGGTCCACGCGCATGGCGATGAAGGCGCCCGCGCCGCCGTGCTGGCCGGCGCCCGCAGCATCGAACACGGCAGCTACCTCTCGACCGACACCCTCAAACTGATGAAGGAACGCGGTACCTGGCTGGTGCCGACCTATATCACCATGGTCGAAATGCTCGAAGAAGAATACGAGGGCGTCTTGCGCCTGCGTGGCACCTACATGGTACCGAGACTCGAAAAGGTCATCCAACAGGCCCACGAACTGGGGGTGCCGATCGCCACCGGCGCGGACAGCTACTACGACGCACAGACCATCAACCGGATTTCGCTCGAAGTCTGGCACCTGGCGCGGCTGGGTCTGAGCCCGTTTGAGGCCCTGCAGGCGGCCACCGTGAATTCCGCCGAACTGCTGATGCTGGCTGACCGCACCGGCCGTATCGAGACCGGTTTTGAAGCCGACATGATCCTGGTCCCGTCCAACCCGCTCGAGGACCTCTCGGCACTCCACGACGTGCTGCTGGTCATGAGCAACGGACAGGTAGCCATGAAACGGATTCCGTTCGCCAGGCAATAAGTTTTTGGAAGAGAAGGCGCCGGTTACTTTTAAAGGCGCGTCATGCGGTACGTCAATGAACAGTTGGTGCGGACGCTGACGAGCCCGGTACCGGACCAGGATCAACCGGTGGGCGCCAGCCTGTGGGCGACGGGCACGACCTGGACGGACACCTATGATCCCGCGCCCTCTAAATCACACCCCCACAATCGCGGGCAGGGCGGAAAGGGTGGGGATTTCACCGTCAGGTGTTGAGGGGATGCGCTCCGGGACCTGGCCAAAGCGGTTGCACCAAACCACGCGCAATCCAAAAGCCCGGGCCGAAAACGCATCCCAGCCATTGGCGGAAACAAAGCAGATTTCATCCGGATTGAGACCCAGCCGGTCCACCGCCAGTTGATAGACCGAAGGATGTGGCTTGAATACGCCCACTTCTTCCACCGAGAGAATCGCATCCAGCAGCTCCGTGATCCCGGCGTGGTCAGCGGCAGCGGAAAGCATTGCAGGCGTGCCGTTCGACAGGATCGCCAAGCGCACACCGCCAGCCTTGAGGCGCGTCAGTGTCTCAGCGACCTCCGGATAGGCACCGAGGTTCATATACAGATTCATCAACCGGCGCCGCAGGCCGGGGTCATCGAGCTTGAGGCTCTGCATGGCGAAGTCGAGTGCATCACCGGTGAGTTGCCAGAAGTCGGCATGTCGGCCAGCCAGACCGCGCAACCAGGTGTACTGCAATTGCTTGCTGCGCCAAAGTTCAGCCAATGGCAGCCATTGCTCACCGAGCGCGTGACGCTCCTCGGCGGCAGCGGCATTGACGTCGAACAAGGTACCGTAGGCATCGAACACGCAGGCCCGGGTGTTTTTCAACTGAAGTGCGTTCATAACCATACTAAGAGACCTTTTTCATAGCGGTTTCGAGCCAGGATGCCTTATCTTCCAGTGCGATCTTATTCTGAATGAGTGGGTGGATCAAAAAGGATTCACCGTCATCCGCTTTTACACTCAAACAATGGCCGTTCATTCTGAAACAATATGACAGCGTATGCCAATGCAACGCGCTTATTGCCGCCGGCAGGTAAAGCTCTTGACGAAAGCTCCGGGGCGGTGCTGTCGCCCGTTTATGCCTGCTCCGGCTCCCCTTGCCATAAAAGCCGGTAACCCAGTTCGTCCGCTTCATCGACGTTTTCGAGCAATGCGCTGAATTTCTCCTTGAACATCTTGTCCGCGTGCGATTTTTCGTGGTCGTCGAACGATTTCCAGTAAGTCAGGATGGCAATGTGATTTTCATCGTTGCCGGGACGGTTCAACGAACCTTCGGCTGATGCAAAACCCGTGAATTCGAACACCTGGCCGGCGATAAATCCGCCCTTGTCGCCATAGTTGTTTTTAACCACATTGCACATCTCGCCGAGTTCCAGTTCGACGTCTTCGGCAGTAACACCTTCTTTCAGATGAACCCGGTTAAAAAGCATGACGCAATCAAATGGAATGGTTATTGGAAGAAACATGGTCTTAATCCTGCTATCAGTTGAAGGTTTTGAATACCGGTGCTTCGGACCCTTTAGAGCAAAATACAGAATGAAGGAAGCTTGATCTGGATCAATATCGAGGTGATTCGAAGCCCCCATATAGTAATTGATATGCGGAAAACGCAGAGGTTCCGCCTGGTTGTCCATTATTGGATACCAAAATCATTACCAAAGCACTGACCCGCATAGCAATTGGTCTTCATAGCGGGTCACATCAAGTGAAATTTACCGCTTCGAAGAAACCGGCGGCATTCGCAATCCCTTGACAGGGTCGTCACACAGGGTGCCGGCGGCCGGCCTATGGTGTGTGACGGGCTTGTAACCTCCTGCCGTTACTGATCGGAGGAGTTTTGGGGAGGTTTCCCATGATACTTATTAATAAGGCCAGGCTTTTTTCGTTGCTCCTGTCAGTGAGCATTGGTATTTATTTCGGCAGTTTGTTTGCCCAGGATCAAATTGATGAACAGGAGCCCAACCACCCCTGCGAACAAGCGCAGGCCTTAGGTGAGGCGCCACTACCGTTCTTCATCCCCGGCAGTCTCGATTCCACGGAATCAGAACCAGATGTCGACTTCTATCGTATTAACGGTCAGCCTGGGCAACTGGTGACCATTACGCTGGAAGGGCAAGCGACAGGCATGGGTACCCTGTCTGATCCTTACCTGGGGTTTTTCGATGAATCCTGCCAGCTACAGGCTATTAACGATGATGATGGAAGCACTTTAAACTCGCGTCTGATGATGACCGTGCCGGAGAGCGGTGAGTATGTCCTGGGCGCATCGCAGTGCTGCGACTACTGGTTCACCGGCGGTGGTATTGGCTCTTACACGCTCAGCGTGTTCGAACCGGCCCTGATCCAGTACATTTCAGGCCGTGTCATTGATGCCGATACCTTCAACCCGTTGCCCGGAGATTCATTCCCCTACGCCTCGGTTTCGCTTTACCGTTGCAATGATGACGTTTGCAACCAATGGGTAAACTCGCTGGCCACTGCGCCTGATGGCACATTCATGTTCACCAATGACTACATGGGCCTGCCACTCACCGCCGGCACATACGTGGTCAATGTGTCAGCCCAGTGGTATGAGTGGAGCTGGTTCGGGGGCTTTGAGGTGTTGGAGGACGAGGCGGCAGAGCTCGGCGACTTGGCGTTGGTTCCCATGGCGATGATCGGCTTCATTACCGGTCGTCTGGTTGACGCGCTTCATGACACACCGTTACCGGGTAACGCGCCACCCTATGCGATGGTCGACATCGAACGCTGCGAGGAATGGGGCTGCTATGCCGTGGCCGGTGGTCTACCGACGGATGATCAGGGCTACTTTTATGTTGATGGAAGAACCTATGGTTTGAGCCCTGGAACCTATCGCGTGCTGGCCCGGGCCGATGATTATTACCCGTTGGCGAGCGACCCCTTCACCCTCGGTGACAAGGAATCCGCAGACTTGCAAGACCTGCCGATGATGCCCCTGCCAATCGGTTTCGGCGAAATCGTTGGTTGCGACGTGCTGCCGATGGGCAGTGTGTGCAAGTTCTCGGTCAAAATCACGAATCGCGGAGAGGGAAGATACCGTGGGGAAGCCTGGGCCATCGTCCAGTATTTCTCCCAGACATTCCCGAACCGGATGACCTGGTTCCAGATTGGGCGCAAAGGCGCGGAGAATCCAAACCCCATTCGCGTTAACCTGGGTGAGGACAAGTGGATGACCTTGAGCTTCAGTCTCGAGATTCCCGGGTCCGTACCTGAAGGGACCGTGCTTTGTGTTTCGGCCAACATAGGCCGCGATCCGGATCCACAGTTCGATGCCAGCGGAGATCGCCTGTTGTTCTGTGCGATCACGCAACGGGATAATGAACTGGTTCGTTTGTCCTACAAAGACTCCAAACGCCTGCTTCGCAAGAATGAGAAATCTGCGAAATAGCGTCACGGGCCGAGGGAAAAAGAGCTTCTTTTTTCCTCGGCCCCATTCTCAATAAATGTTGTTTTTGCTCTTGTCATAAAAAAGCAGGCGGCCCAGTTCGACCATGGCCTCGTCAGGCGCCCCATCATCGTAAAAATCGGAGTCAAGCACGGGAGCCGGCAAAGGCCCATGCCGGCTCTTTTCGCCGGCCGGCACCGGCACCGAAAGGCCAAGTCCCACCCAGGCAGTCAGAAGGCAGGCGAGTTGTAATCTAGGCATAAAATGCATGGCTTACTCCAGAGCAGGGTGGCAGCCGGGACCGCGCTCCCGGCTACTTTTCTGCCTGTTCTTCAGTCCACAATGTGCACGGTTAAGGCAACC
>DATCZY010000099.1:0-4793 GCA_036525655.1 Lysobacterales bacterium
GGGTTTTCCTCCCGAACCCAGCGTAGGGCATTGGGGCAGTCATCACGGTGTATGGTCACACCCCGGCCGCGTGTTATGTACCCGCAAACCGGGTCTCCCGGCACCGGCTGGCAACAGCGCGCCATGTTTGTCATCAGGTTACCTACACCGTCTATGACGATGTCGCTAACCGGTTTTCCTTCGTGCCCGCGGCGCCGCTTGGGTGTCTTGCTGACCAGGTCTTCCAGGGTCAGTTCGGCGTCCTTGACCTTGTAGCGCGCCACCGCATGCACGACCTGGCTGACGGTCAGATCGCCGTTACCCACGGCGGCAAACAGGTCATCCACGGTATTGAAGTTAAACCGTTCGGGCACGCCCTCGAGGTCGGCCAGCGTGAGGCCGAGACGCTTGAGATCCGCTTCGACCACCTCCTTGCCCTGGACCAGGTTTTTCTCGTGACTTTCGCGCCGGAACCATTGGCGGACCTTGGCCCGCGCACGCGCACTGCGGATAAACCCGAGACGCGGATTGAGCCAGTCGCGGCTGGGCTTGGGGTGTTTACTGGTGAGTATCTCGACGCGGTTGCCGGTTTCCAGGCGATGGGTTAACGGCACGATACGGCCATTGACCTTGGCGCCCTGGCAGCGGTGCCCGACCTCGGTATGCACCTGGTAGGCAAAATCCAGCACGGTCGCACCGAGGGTCAGATCGAGCACCTGCCCCTGCGGCGTCAGGACGTAAACGCGATCCTCGGAAACCGCCGACTGAAAACTTTCCAGCAGGCTTTCATCATCCAGCTTGTCATCACCGCTATCCAGCAACTGCCGCATGACGGCGATCTTGTTATCAAAAGCCGGGTCGGTGGGGCCGCCTTCCTTGTAGCGCCAGTGCGAAGCCACACCGAGTTCGGCGTGTTCATTCATCGCGTAGGTGCGAATCTGCACCTCCACCACCTTGCCTTCGGGTCCGACGACTGCGGTGTGCAGCGACTGGTAATTATTACCCTTGGGCATGGTGATGTAATCATCGAACTCGCCCGGAACGGGTTGCCACAATGAGTGGACCAGCCCCAGCACGCTGTAGCAGCTGGGTATGTCATCCACCAGCACGCGCACGGCCCTGACATCGAACAGTTCGTGAAAATCCAGGCCCTTGCGCTGCATCTTCCTCCAGATGCTGTAAATATGCTTGGGACGCCCTTTGACTTCACCCTTGATACCGGCCGTTCCAATCGCTGCTTCGAGTTTCTTGATGAACAAACGTATGAAATTTTCACGGTCAGAGCGCCGTTCGCTTACCAGTCGCGCTATGCGTCGATAGTCATCCGGCTGATCAAAGCGAAAGGCGAGGTCCTCGAGTTCCCATTTCAATTGCCACACGCCCAGGCGGTTCGCCAGCGGCGCGTGTATCAGCATGGTTTCCCTCGCCAGCGTTGCCGCTTCGGGGTGCTGATCTTTCACCCGGCGAAGTTTCACCAACTGCCATGCCATGGCGATCAACACGACGCGGACATCCCGGATCAGGGCCAGCAACATCCTGCGCAGGCCTTCGGCACTGTGGCTGGTGCTGGCCGGCAGGTGCTCTGTTTCCAGTTCGATCAGGTACAACAACTGATCCAACTGGTCCTTGACCTTCGGCGATATCTCTGCGCGGATCGGCTCGAGATCCTGTCCACACTCGGTGGCAACGAACAACATGGCGCAATTGACGGTGTTGGGATCCGGCGACAGGACTGACATCACGTTCAGCAGTTCCTGCAGCAACAGCATGTTTTCCTTCTCGGCCATCTTGCCCTGCCGGAGGCTTTCATACAGCCGCAGGCACGAATCGGCCGGACTACCCACCGAATTGCGATAGGCTTCCAACCAGGCAACCAGGGCTTTGTCAGTCGCTATTGTCATCGTCAGAATATCTTGTG
Source organism: Lysobacterales bacterium (assembly GCA_036525655.1). Taxonomy (GTDB): domain Bacteria; phylum Pseudomonadota; class Gammaproteobacteria; order Xanthomonadales; family SZUA-36; genus SZUA-36. Next base: position 1,898 of record DATCZY010000099.1, read on the forward strand.
TTTGTATGCATATTGCAATCTACCGGTGGCTGATACCAGTGCCGTTCGGCACGCGTTCAGCCAATTTTCTTCCAGGCCTCGCGCAAGCGCTTGATGGATACCTTTGCACGCGTGCCCAACTGCTGGGCAAATATTGACACCCGAAACTCTTCGAGCAACCAGCGGTATTCATCCACCGCTTCGTCGTAATCCCGGCCTTGCTCCAGCAAGTCCAGGTATTGATGCCAGAACGGTTCGACTTCCTTCATCCTGACGGCATCCCTGCGCGGGTCTTCCTCCACGCTCGCCAGGCGGATAGCCATCGCTTCCAGGTAGCGGGGATAATGCTCGAGCCGCGCCGGCGACAACTCGTGCAAAAAACCATCGTAAACCATGTCATCGAGCTGAGCGCGCATGTCATTGAATACGTCCGGACGTCTATTGTAATAGTCATCGTCCAGTTGTTTTGAAATTTCGCTCCAGATCTTAAGGGTTTGATTGAGATAGCCTGATTGCCTGCGGAATAATGGCCCGAGCTCAGCGCGTAGTTTCTCCAGCAAGGCCCTGAACGCGGCCTCGTCGCGGATGGCAACCGCTCGATCGCCGGCAGCCATCACCAGGCTGCTGTGCACGAGGCCGTCGATCAGTGATTCGGGCGACCCCGCCGCACTCCACGCAAGCAAACCCGACGCACTCAGCCCGTGGTGTTTGCGCAGGTCACGCAGCTTGCTGCCCAACTGCAAAGCCAGCAGACGCAAGACGCCCTGCTGGTGTTCATAGGCGGCCTCTTCCGCCGTATCAAACACCCGCAGTCCAACCGCCTCACCCTGATCGACGATGGCCGGCCACGCTTTTACACCATGGCCTGCGCTATCCCTGGTGAGGATGGAAACGGGTAACTCACCGAACACCCAGTCGGTCTCGTTGTCGCGCTGGTAATCGCTGCCGAGGCGGTCCATAAAATGACGCCTGGCCTTTTGTCCAAATTGCTGTTGCAAGTCCGCAAGCTTGCGGCTCACGGCAATACACTGCCCGTCCGCATCGACCACCTGCACCCTGAAACGCAGGTAATCCGGCAACAGGTCTTCATCGAATGCGTTTTCATCCACCTCGATACCCGTCATGGCTTTGAGTGCGGCGGCCAGCGCCGGCAGCAACGGCGCCGGAAAAACATCGCGCAGACGTTCAAGCGCCGCATCGGCAAAACGCGGCACCGGGGTCAGCGAGCGGCGTTGCGGCTTGGGCAGGTTTTTGATCAGCGCGATGACCTTGTCACGCAGTAAACCCGGCACCAGCCATTGCAACTGACCCTCCTCGAGCGTGTTGAGACGCTCCAGCGGCACCGTCAGGGTTACGCCATCGGCCGCATCGCCCGGTTTGAACTGGTAGCTCAGGGGCAGGCGCTGCACACCGATTTCGATCGAATCGGGGTATAACTCGGCCGCGGCCTCACCGGCCTGCTCCTGCATCAGGATATCGTGACCGATGTACAGTTGCTGGCGGCCCGCCTCGCCGAGGCGTTTGAGCCATTTTTCAAAACTGACGCTGTCGCAAACCTCTTCCGGGATGCGCGCATCGAAAAACTCGTACAGCACGGATTCATCCGCCATGACATCGTGTTTTCTTCGCTTGTGTTCCAACTCTTCTATTTCTTCACGGACTTTCTGGTTGTTCTCCAAAAAGCCCGCGCGTGTATTCAACTCCCCACGCACCAGCGCACCTGTGATAAATATCTGGCGTGCTTCCTGCGGATTGATCCGGGCGTAATTTACGCGGCGCTTTTCGACGATGACCAGGCCGAACAGGGACACCTGCTCCCAGGCCAGCACCCGACCCTGCTTGCGCGACCAGTGCGGGTCGAAGTAATGGCGCTTCAACAGGTGCGCGCCTTGCGCCTCTATCCACTCGGGCTTTATCACGGCGTTGATACGGGCGTAGGTTCTGCTGGTCTCGACGATCTCCGCCGCCATCAGCCACTGCGGCTTTTTACCGAACAGACCGGAACCGGGAAAAATATAAAAGGTCTTGGAACGCGGCCCCACGTAGCTCACATCCTCGGGGTTTTTATGGCCGACGTGGCTCAACAGACCGGACAACAGGGCCTGGTGAATCTGCTCGTGGGTGCCCGGTTCCTTGTTTAAGGTCAGCTTTTCCTCGCGTGCCTGCTCGTACAACTGGCGGTTGAGATCGAACCATTCATTGACCCGCGTCCAGTTCAGGAACTCGGTTTTGCAGAGCTTGCGAAACTGGCTGGAAGATTTTTCCTTGCGTTGCTTTTTGAGGTATTCCCACAAACGCCAAAACGCCATGAAATCGGACTTGCCGTCTTCAAACCTGCCATGGGCCTGGTCCGCGGCGGCCATCGCTTCGGGCGGCCGCTCCCGCGGATCCTGGATGCTCTGCGCCGTGGCCAATACGATCAACTCGTGTAAACAGGCTTTCCTCGAACCCTCGATCAGCATGCGCGCCAGGCGCACATCCAGCGGCCAGCGCGCCAACTGGCGGCCCAGCGGCAGCGGTTCACGGTTGGTGTCGATGGCGCCGAGCTCAAACAGCAGGTGATAGGCGTCATTGATCATCCGCGGCGCCGGCGGATCCAGAAACGGGAAGTCTTCGACGGCGCCGAGATCGGTGGTCAACATACGCAGGATGACCGAAGCCAGCGAGGTGCGCAAAATCTCGGGCTCGGTGAATTCCGGCCGCAGATTGAAATCAGCCTCGCTGTACAGGCGGATACACACACCCGGCCCCAGGCGTCCGCAACGTCCTTTGCGCTGGTTGGCGGAAGCCTGCGAGATCGCCTCGATCGGCAAACGCTGTATGCGGCTGCGGTGCGAATACCTGCTGATACGCGCAAAACCGGTGTCGATCACGAAACGGATCCTGGGAACCGTCAGTGAGGTCTCGGCCACGTTGG
>DATCZY010000100.1:0-5337 GCA_036525655.1 Lysobacterales bacterium
CATGGCCTTCGTGTTCGTTGAACAGACGCATCAATTGCATCGTCTGCTCGTCGTCCACTGCCACCACCATGTCGGTGTTGCGTACGTTGTGGATCCACGGTATGTGCTTGTCGCCGATGCCCTCGATGCGGTGCTCGCCAAAACCGAAACTCAGCAGGGTCGGGCACTGCAGGGCCTCGGTCGCCACCACGCGGACGGCTGGATAGCGGCTGCGCAGAAAATCTCCCGCAGCCAGTGTTCCGGCCGAACCGGTAGCGCTGACATAGGCCGACAGGCGTCCTTTTTGTCCGTGACGGTTCAGCGCATAATGCTTGTGGAAAATCTCCCCGATCAGCGAACCGGTCACCTGATAGTGCCAGATGGCGTTACCAAACTCCTCAAACTGGTTAAAGATGACGACACCGTCACCGCGCTCGGCACGTAACTCCCAACACTTGTCGTAGATTTCCTTGACGTTGGATTCAGTCCCGGGCGTGGCGATGATCTCGTCGGTGCCGATCTTCCTCAACCAATCGAAGCGTTCACGGCTCATGCCCTCCGGCAGGATTGCAACCGCCGGGCAGGCCAGCAGTGCGCAGTCGTAGGCGCCGCCACGGCAGTAGTTGCCGGTAGAAGGCCAGACCGCTTTCTGCGTATCGGGATCGAAGGCCCCGGTCACCAGCTGCGGCACCAGGCAACCGTAAGCTGCACCCACTTTATGCGCGCCGGTGGGAAACCACTTGCCGACGATACCGACGATCCTCGCGGCCACACCGGTGAGCGCGGAGGGAAATTCGATCCAGTTACCCTCACCAAAGCCGCCGCCCTGCTCCACCGGTTCGTTTTTCCAGGTGATGCGGAACAGGTTAACCGGGTCGAGGTCCCACAGCCCCACCTGGCTTAGCCGCGCTTTGATACCTTCGGGCACCAGGCCGGGGTCTTTCATCTGCGCGAAAGTCGGCAGGACGATGTTGCGTTGACGCGCCCGCGCGATGCTTTTTCTGAGCACGTCTTCGCGCCTGTCGGGTATCAGCTTCATTTTTCACCTCCGAGGGTGACCGCGGGAATGGGTTCGCTGTGCCCCCACCCCAGCTCTGCTTCTTTCGCCCCGGAGCGCATGGCCCGCAGCAGTTCATCCTGGTCGACGGGCAGGCTGCGCACGCGCACACCGGTGGCGCGGTAAATGGCGTTGGTGATGGCGGCGCTGGTCGGTATGCTCGGCAATTCACCGACACCCTTGGCCCCATACGGACCGGTGGAAGTCGGGTGCTCGACGATATGCGAGATGATCTCCGGTGCGTGCCTGATGCCGGGCATCTTGTAACGCGCCATCACTTCGGTCCACGGTTTGCCCTGCTGCTGGATGAAATGCTCGGTGAGCGCGTAACCGATGCACATGACGATACCGCCTTCGATCTGCCCTTCGAGAGTCAGCGGATTGATCGCACGGCCGACGTCGTGGGCAGCGATCACCTTGCGCACGTGGACTTCGCCTGTGCGCATGTCGATCTCGCACAGCACCGCCTGGGCGCAGAAACCAAAGGCGAAATGCATATCGCCGCCGCTGCCCAGCGGTTGGGTCTTCGGCGCCCAGTACTCGTATTCGGCAACGCTGGGGATGCCCGATTCCACCGCTGCGGTGATCACGTCTGCAAGGTTCACGGTCTTGCCGTTAGCGCTGAAGCGACCAATGTTGAATTCGGATTCACCGGGATCACAAGCCAATAAGCCGGCGGCGGTTGGTGAGAGCTGTTCCAGCAAAGCCCTGGCTGCGTAACGGGCCGCGTTGCCGCTGACAAAGGTTTGCCTGCTGGCGGTGGTCGGGCCGCCATCGGGGCAGAAATCGGTGTCACCGAGCAGCACCCTGACATGGCCGATCGGGATACCCAGTTCTTCCGCCACGCAGGCCGCGAGCACGCCGGGCAGGCCCTGCCCCAATTCGGCCGAGGTGGTACGCACCTCGGCTTGCACTTGTTGATCCGGGTCGACCCATGCCTCGACCTGTGCGCTGGATTTATCCGGTGCGCCGCCGCCGAGACCGGTGTTCTTGTAACCGACGGCAAGGCCCCAGGCGAACTGCCGCTGACCCTCCCGCCAACTCCACTGAAAACCATCGCTACGCATATCATGGTCAACCCGCTCGATACACTCGTTCAGGCCAACGCTTTCACGCATTTCCTGGCCGGTGGCGGTGACCGAACCCACATCCAGCGCGTTCATACGGCGGAATTCGACGGCATCGAGACCCAGTTCCTCCGCGAGGATGTCCATATTGCTTTCCACAGCGAAACAGCTCTGCGAAACGCCGAAGCCGCGAAAAGCGCCACAGGGGGCGTTGTTGGTGTAGGCGGCAAAACAGTCGACCCTGACATGCGGCACGTCGTAAGGCCCGGATGCATGCGTGGTGGCGCGGGTTAAAACCTTTTCACTGAGACTGGCGTACGCACCGCCATCGCCATACAACGTGGCCTCCACAGCAGTCAAACGGCCCCCGCGGGTGGCGCCGGTGCGAATGCGGATAACCGTGGCATGCCGCTTGGGGTGGAACAAGAGGCTCTCCTGGCGCGAGTAGAGCATCTTGACCGGACGCCCGGTCGCCGCGCTGAGCAGGGCGACGTGAACCTGGCCGGCGATATCCTCCTTGCCGCCGAACCCGCCACCCATCAGGGTGGCAACGATACGAACCTGGCCGGCTTCCAAACCGAGCGCCGCCGCCACCTGCTCGCGGTCGAGGTAAGGGATTTGGCTGCCGACGTAAACCGACAGTTTGTCGTGCACGGCCGTTTCACCACGCACGGCATCGGCGTCGCTGGCGCCGCCGAATTCGGCGGGGTCATAACCAGCGGGAACACCGATGGCGCACTCCGGTTCGAGGAACATGTGCTCTGTCGTCGGTGTGCGGTAGGAACGGTCGACGACCACATCGGCTTCGGCAAAACCGCTTTCGACCTCACCCTTCCTGACCTTGATGTGTTTTAACAGGTTGCCGTCCTCGCGCTGCTCGTGTACCAGCGGCGCGCCCGGCCTGAGCGCGGCCAGCGCATCGGTGACCGCTGGCAACACCTCGTAGTCGACGCGGATCAGTTCCAGTGCGCGCCCCGCGATGGCCTCGCTGTCTGCTGCGACGATCGCCACGGCGTCCCCGCCGCAGCACACCTTTTCAGTGCACAAGACCGGCCAGTCGAGGTCAACGATACCGTGCAGGTTACGCCCGGGAACGTCTTCGTGGGTGAGCACAGCACGCACACCGGCCAACGCACGCGCCGCACCTGTGTCGATTGAACGTATGCGCGCATGCGGCACACCTGCGCGCAGCGTGCGTGCGTACAACATGCCCGGGAACTGGTAGTCATCGGTAAATTTCGCCTGGCCGCGGATCTTGGCCAGTGCATCCGGGTTGGGCTGCGCTTTACCGATCTCCGCACCTGCGTCGACGGTCTTTGGAACATAGGGTGGAACAACCTGGCCGGATGCCTGTTTGACGGCATTGATGACACTCTGGTAACCCGTGCAGCGGCAGTAGGTGTCCTTCAGCGCGACCTTGATGTCGTTTTCATCCGGCGCCCTGCCCTGCGCCTGCTGGTCATCGATCAGGGCCTTGGCCGTCATGATCAGGCCGGAGGTGCAGATACCGCACTGCACCGCACCGTGATCCAGGAAAGCCTGTTGCAGCGGATGCAGGACATCACCGCTGGATAAACCCTCGATGGTCTCAACATGGGCGCCCGCCGCTTTGAAAGCCGGGTAACTGCAGCTCACGACGGGTGTGCCGTCGACCAGCACGGTGCAGATGCCGCACTCGGCCTCGTTACAGCCGATCTTGGTGCCGGTCAGACCCAGATCCTCACGCAGGACCTCGGACAGGAAGCGCGATTCCGGCACATCCAGATCGACGGCCCGGCCGTTTACCCTCATCTGCAGGCGGCTCACTGCCCGACTCCCTCTGCGACGATCCGGCCACTGCGTGCGCGCTCGGCGGCGCGCGCCAGGATCAACGGCAAATGGGTTTGGATCATGGCTGCACGATATGCTCGCGTGGCCCGGTACCTGCTGGTGCGCAAGCTTGCCGCAGCCAGTACGGCTTCAGCCGCCGCATCGAATTGCTGCGCAGTGGCCGGACCGCCCGTGAGCAGGTCCATGGCTGCTTCCGCCAGGTAGGGCACGGGTCCGGCGGGACCCATACTGATACGCACGGCGCCGATGCTATCGTCATCATTCAGCCCAAGGCGCACCGCCATCGAAATCATCGGCAGCGCGACACCCTGCGGACGCATGACGCGGGTGAAGGCCGAGGCTTCGCGGGCCTCCGTGGCCCGGAATCTCAAGCGTGTGAGCAAGGACCGGTGATGATCGATCGCACTCTTTCCGGGTCCGATGTAGGCTTCAAGCAGTGGCATCCAGCGACAACCGCCGGCGTCGGCCACCTCGACCTCGCCGTCGAGCGCCAACAGACCAATGCTGCCGTCAGCCGCCGGCATGGCATGCGCGACATTACCGGCCAGCGTGGCCACATTGCGTACCTGCGGTCCGCCGATGACACCACAGCTTTCCACCAGGCAGGTGCCAAAACGGAGAATGGACTCACTGCGGATGATCTGCGTGTGCGTGACCGCGCAGCCAATGACAATGTAGCCGTTTTCGATGGCAATACCATTGAGGCCCTCGATCCGCGAGGTATCCACCATCGCTTCCAACGCCGGACTCCGGCCCTGCTGGATATCGAGCAAAAGATCGGTTCCGCCGCCGATCACGCGGGCACGGCCGTCATAGTGGTTCAACCAGCGTATCGCCTCGTTGACCGAGTGCGGCATGTGATAGTTGTTCCAGCAAGTCCTGATGACGGCATTCCTCCGTTCGTTTATCTCGAGGCCACGCTCAATGAATCCGGCCCCACAAATGTGCCGCCCGTTCGACACATCGGGCGCGGATGGCCTCTTCATCCAACTGCTCGAGGCGGCCTTCATCCATGACCACCCGGCCGCGGGCGATGGTCGTGCGCACCGGCGCAAAGCCCAGCCCGAACAACAGGTGCCCGTAGAAGGTATCGGCGTCCAGGGGTGTGAACGGCTGGTATTGGGGGATCATGACGTCGGCAAGCTGCCCTTCTGCCAGTGCACCGCGGGGTTCGTCGAACAGGCGGTTGGCAATGCCACGGTTGTTTTCCAGCAGCGCCTTGCAGGCCTCTGCAAAACCGATGGCCGGGTCGCGTTGCCGGGTACGTTCATGCAGGTACATCGCGCGGGCCTGGGATATCAGGTGGGAAGACATACCGTCCGTACCGACGCCGACAGTAATACCGTGTTGCAGAAAGTCCAGGAACGGCGCGACCCTGAGGCCGTTGTTCATGTTGGACTCGGC
>DATCZY010000101.1:0-5738 GCA_036525655.1 Lysobacterales bacterium
CAACCGCGCCTTGCAACTGGACCCTGACTCCGCGACTGCAATGGCAGGCCTCGGCATGGTGTATTCCAACCAGGGACACTGGCAGCGCTCGCTCGAGTTGCTGACAAGGGCCTCCGAACTTTCGAAGGATTCCACCCCGACCTATTTTTACGGAAATGCATTGCTGACTGCCGGCTACATCAGCGAGGCGCAGCAGGCTTTTTTACAGGCCGAAAGAATGGACCCGGTTTATCCACAGCTGCAGGTTTTGATGGGCGTAAACGCGATGGTTGTCGGTGACCTGGCATCGGCCCGGAATTATTACAAACGGGCGATTGACGGCGGCAATATCAATGGCGTGTCGGGAATGTTCTGGCTGGAACTCGAGGCGGGCAATCCCGAGAGCGCCACTGGTTACATCGAGGAATACATTGCACTCAGAGAAGCCGAGCAGACCCGCAGTCCACAAACGCAATCCATGCAGACCGTTATCGCTGCCATCAGGGATCCTTCGCTCTTGCAAAATGGCATCGAGGCAGCTCTGGATCGGGAGAACCTAGTAGCGCTTAACTATTTCGGCGCCGATCGGGAAATTGCACAGCTCGTCAATAGCGACATGGCCAGTGGCAACACAATAGCAAACTCCCTGAGACTGTGTTTTAACCTGTGGGCGCCGCGCTTTGCCGAATTGCGGCAGTTGCCCGAATACAAGCAATTCCTGCGGGATTTCGGCCTGGTCGACCTGTGGAAGGAACGCGGTTGGCCCGACCTGTGCAGGCCGGCCGGCGAGGACGATTTCGTATGCGAATGACAATATTGAGCGCCGTCTGGCCGGGCACCCGAGAAAGGCGCGGAAACCATCAGTGCAAGGTATCCAATGAACCTGTTTAGCGAACTCAAACGCCGCAACGTCTTCCGCGTGGGTTTTGCCTACGCGGTGGTGGCCTGGCTGGTGATGCAATTTGCCGACGTGGTGCTGAACAACATCACGGCGCCCGGCTGGGTATTCCAGGCGATCATGCTATTGCTGGCCATCGGCTTTCCGATTGTGCTGGTCTTTGCCTGGGCATTTGAAATGACGCCCGAGGGTCTGAAAAAAGAAAAAGATATCGATCGCAGCCAGTCAATCGCGCCGCGGACCGGGCGCACGCTGGACCGGGCCATCATCGTGATCCTGCTGCTGGCGCTGGCCTATTTTGGCTACGACAAGTTCATGCAAGATGCACCATCAGGTGCTGCTGAAACTGCCCAGGCAATTTCCGGCAGCGAGACTTCCGCAGACAACGGCACGGCGGGCATGTCGACTGCGAGAAGCGAGGCGGACAAATCGGTCGCGGTGCTGCCATTCGCTTTCCGCAGCACCAACCCGGAAGACCAGTTCTTCGCCGAGGGCATGCATGACGACCTGCTGACCCAACTGGCCAAGATCGGCTCGCTGAAGGTTATATCCCGCACCTCGGTGATGGAATACAAGGACACCACCAAGAAGATTCCGCAAATCGCGGCTGAGCTCGGCGTATCCACCATCGTCGAAGGCGGCGTACAGCGCTCCGGTTCGCGTATCCGTTTCAATGCCCAGTTGATCGAAGCCACAACCGACGAACACCTGTGGGCGGAAACCTATAACCGCGAACTGACGGCGGAAAACCTGTTCGATATCCAGGCCGAAATTGCCCGGGCCATTGCGCAGGCGCTGCAGGCCACACTCAGCACCGATGAAGAAGCGAATATAGACCGGGCCCTGACCAACAACCTGGAAGCCTGGGAATCCTATCAGCGCGCTATTAACATCAGCAATAAACAGGACGTAGGCGCAATGAAAACAGGTCTCACCGAGATCAACCGCGCCTTGAAACTTGATCCTGATTTTGCTGCAGCCTGGAGTCTGAAGGCTGTCTTGCTGCTCCAGCAATACTGGTATTACGATACCGATCCGGCAACACGTGATGCGGCCTGGGATGCCATTCAAAGCGGGCGCGCTATTGATCCGACACTACCAGAGCTTGACCTCGCGGAAGGCTATTATCACTACTGGGGTTATCGCGATTATGCCAAGGCGTTGCTTTCCATGCAGAGGGCGTCTGCTGCACTACCCAATAGCGAACGCGTACACCAGGCCCGCGCATACGTCCTGCGCAGGATGGGAGATTGGGAGGGTGCACTGACCGCCTTTCATCGGGCCAGGGAACTCGATCCGAGGAACATTGTGCATAGTTCTGATATAGCTGAAACACTGTCGGGTACGCGACGTTTTAAAGAAGCAACACAGGTTTTCGCCGCAGTACAGTCCATAGACAGGGATGACCCGGCGACACTTTCGTACATCGCTCTTCTTAACTTGAATGAGTCCGGCGATATCAACGGCTATTCACATCTGAGCCACCTCACCTCGGGTTCCTCTGCCGATGCTCAATTGGATAGCTGGCGGTCTTCTTTATACCTGGATGACTTTGAGACCGCTTTGCAGGACGTGACTGACTGGCAGGAAGGCTTCCTGGACACCAAGGATTACCGTTACACAAGACCCATGTTAACCGGGCTTACCCGTCTGTATGCAGGCCAGGCTGAAAGCGCAATGCCATTGCTGCGCGATGCCAAACAGGAATTCGAAACCTTGTTGCAGGATAGCCCGGGAAGCTATGCGATCAACCGCTCTCTGTGCTTCATCACGGGCGGCCTGGGCGAATTGGCCGATGCCAGAAAATACTGCCAACAAGCCCTGCAAACGGCGCCCAAAGATGCTTTTCTTGCTGGTGCATTCAAATTTGACGCAGCAGTCGGCCTGGCGCTTGCCGGTGATGCAGAAGGCTCCGTTGGCTTATTGCAGGCCATGCTGGATGCAGAAGCTGGCCCGACCATCTACCCGATCATGTATCATCCGGCCTTCGATGGCATCCGGGCAAACCCGATCTATACTGAATTCATGCAGCAAAACGCCCCGGAAGTGAAACAGCCATGAGTGTTTTTAACGAACTCAAACGCCGCAACGTGTTCCGCATGGGCATCGCCTACGCGGTGGTCGCCTGGGTGTTACTGCAGGCGATCGATTTCACCCTGGATATCATTTCCGCGCCCAACTGGGTGATGCAGGTGTTTTTCCTTGCCGCGGTCGTGGGTCTGCCCATCGTGTTGATTTTTTCCTGGGTGTTCGAGATAACCCCGGAGGGTATCAAACGCGAGTCCGAAATAGACCGCACCCAATCGGTCACCCAGAACACCGGCCGCAAGCTGGACCGCACGATTATCAGCTTCCTGACATTGGCCGTGATCCTGTTGCTCGGTGAACGCTTTATGCATGGGGGAAATGAAGTTCCTTCCGGCGCAGCGCCCGCGGCGAATGTAGAGCAAGCAGTGGCGGTGCAGGAGCCTTCAAGTGAAGGCGTGCACTCGGTGGCGATCCTGCCCTTCGTCAACATGTCTTCCGACCCGGAGCAGGAGTATTTCTCCGACGGCCTGGCCGAAGAACTGCTCAACCGGCTGGCGCAGAATAACCAACTACGCGTCGCCGCCCGCACCTCATCCTTCCAGTTCAAGGGACAAAACCGGGATATCGGCGATATCGGCCGACAGTTGAAAGTCAGTAATGTACTCGAAGGCAGTGTGCGTAAATCAGGCAACCGTCTGCGTATCACGGCCCAGCTGATCCAGGTGGACAGCGGTTTTCATCTCTGGTCGGAAACCTATGAACGTGAAATGGATGACGTCTTCGCCATCCAGGACGATATTGCGCTGGCCATAACCAGGGCGCTGGAGGCCGAACTCGGGGCAGCTCCGACATCGTCGGAAACCCACTTGACCGATAACATGGAGGCCTACCAGGCCTACCTGCAGGCCCGTTTCCTCCTCAACAAGCGCGGCATGGACAACATGCTGAAGGCTCATGAGCTCTTCGGGCGGGCGACGCGTTTGGACCCCACTTTTTCCAAGGCCTGGTCCGGCCTGGCCTATAACTACGCACTGTTGCCAGCCTATGGCGCAGACATCCAGGCAGAAGAGGCCTGGGACACGGTCAAAGCCGCCACCAGCAGAGCCATCGAGTTCGACCCCGAAAATGCGGAGGCCTATGTGGCCCTCGCCCGGGGCGATATCGAAGATGATTACAAGGCGATTTGGGCGCTTTATCAAAAGGCCTATGAACTGGCGCCTAAAAACGCCGACGTCATTAATTTATATGGCGATTTCATGATGGTCATCGGTGACTTCAAATCTGCCGAGCGCCTGGAACTGGAGGCCATCGCAGTCGATCCGCTGGCCGCCGTCCATTACTCGGATATCGCATTTGTCATGTTCGCGGTTGGCCGTTACGAGGAAGGCTTGAACTACGGGCGCACCTCGGTCGAGTTAGAACCAAACTCGGCTACCCGGGCCGACCCGCTGGTTGCCGGCCTGATCAGTACCCACCGATACGACGAGGCCATGCAAATCATTACTGGCTTTGAGCAACAGGCAGTACCTGAAGAAAGCCTGGTCAACTGGTGGTGGTGTCTCTTGTATTACCACATGGGCGACGAGCAAAAACTGCGCGAAAAACTGGCCGTGCGCCTGCGGGCGCTTGAAGACGGGACCGGTTATTTCGACACCGTGTTTACGGCATTTTTCGTAACCTGGCTCGACGGCACGGACGCCGGTCTGCCGATACTGCAAAGAGCCTATGAAACAAATGAATACAACCTCGCCTGGCCGGAGTATTTCTACCTACCGGAGGAGGTTTCCGACGATCCGGACTGGCTGGCCTTCTGGCAGCAGCCACGGCTGGCTGAATTGATCGAGATCCGCCGCGAGCACAAAACGCAAGAACACATCGGCTGGTGGAAGGAAAGACCAGAACAATGAGCTTCTTCAGCGCACTTAATAATGAGCAAGACGAGCCATCCCTGGCCCGCTTGCATGTCGCTGCGCAGACGGGTGATTCTGCTTCGCTCCCGCCCTCACCTGCGGCTCGCGTTGGCACTTCCCTGTGCCAAGCGAAGGTGAAGTCATGAGCCTGCTCGCCGAACTCAAGCGTCGCAACGTCTTCAAGGTGGCGGTGGCCTACGCGGTCGCTTCGTGGTTGTTGCTGCAGATGTCCGACATCCTGGTGCCCATTCTTGGCCTGCCGGACAACGCGCAAAAGTTGATCTTTTTGTTACTGGTCATCGGCTTCATACCCGCCCTGATTTTTGCCTGGGCTTTTGAACTAACGCCCGAGGGCCTCAAAAAGGAAAAAGATGTCGACCGGCAGAACTCTGTTGTTTCGCAGACCGGTTCAAGGCTGAATATTGCAATCATCGGCATGCTGGTTGTTGCATTGGCCTACTTTGTCTGGGAAGCGCGGTTTGCTGAAGACAAGACCGCTGAGAAGCCCGCGAGTGTGCCGGTTGCAGCAGTGCCGGCCGAAGCTGCGGTTAGCGAAAAGTCGGTCGCCGTATTGCCATTCGTCAACATGTCTTCCGATCCTGAACAGGAATACTTCTCCGACGGCTTGTCAGAGGAATTGCTCAACCGCCTGGCCCAGAATGACCAGCTGCGCGTCGCCGCCCGCACCTCGTCCTTCCAGTTCAAGGGTCAGAACCAGGATATCGGTGAAATCGGCCGGCAATTGAAGGTGGACAACGTGTTGGAAGGCAGCGTGCGCAAATCGGGCAACCGCCTGCGCATTACCGCCCAGCTGATACGGGTGGACAGCGGCTTTCACCTCTGGTCGCAAACCTATGAACGCGAGATGGATGATATTTTTACCATCCAGGACGATATCGCGATGGCCATATCGACGGCGCTGG
>DATCZY010000102.1:0-3265 GCA_036525655.1 Lysobacterales bacterium
TCAATGCGCCAACCGGGCACAGATCAATGACGTTTCCTGATAATTCAGAATCAATGCCCTGGGCAAGGCTAGTCCCGATCTCGGAGCGGTCACCGCGTCCGAACATGCCGAGTTCCTGCGTGCCCGCGATTTCATCGAGGAAACGCACACACCGTGTACATTGTATACAACGGGTCAGGTCGGTTTGTACCAACGGTCCGATATCATGGTCTTTGACCACGCGTTTACGTTCACTGAAACGGGAAACGGAACGGCCATAGCCGACGGCGAGATCCTGCAATTCACACTCGCCACCCTGGTCACATATCGGACAATCCAGCGGATGGTTGATCAGCAGGAACTCCATCACACCATGCTGCGCATCGATCGCACGGCGCGATTGGGTATAGATCTTCATGCCTTCCATGACCGGCGTGGCACAGGCCGGCATCGGCTTGGGGGCTTTTTCAATGTCCACCAGGCACATGCGACAGTTGGCTGCAATGCTCAGTTTGGAGTGGTAACAAAACCGCGGAATACTGATCCCGGCCTTATCCGTTGCCTCGATAATCATCGAGTTTTTAGGCGCTTGCATGGCCTGACCATCAATTTCGATGTTGACCATTTCTACCACTGCTTCAGGCTGCGTACTCATGCAGCTTTCCCCTTCTGATCATCAACCATGGACCGGCCATGTTCCACGTAATATTCAAATTCATGCCAGAACTGCCGCAGGAACCCCTGCACCGGCCATGCCGCAGCTTCACCAAAGGCGCAAATGGTGTGCCCTTCGATCTGTCCCGCCGCCGAGCGCAACAATTCCAGATCTTCCTTCTTGCCCTTGCCATCTACGATTCTTTGCAGGACGCGGTGCATCCAGCCGGTGCCTTCACGGCAGGGTGTGCATTGTCCGCAGGATTCCATGTGATAGAAGCGGGAGATTCTGGTACACGCCTTTACCATGCAGGTGGTCTCATCCATCACGATGACCGCACCGGAACCCAGGCCCGAGCCTGCCTTGGACAGTGCATCGAAATCCATGGTGACGCCCATCATGACGTCTGCCGGCAGAACAGGCATGGATGAACCGCCCGGTATCACGCCTTTGAGTTTGTGGCCGTTACGAACGCCACCTGCCATTTCCAGCAATTCGCTGAAAGGGGTACCCAGCGGGACTTCAAAATTGCCCGGCTTATTCACATGGCCGGAAACGGAAAACACCTTGGGTCCACCATTATTGGGTTTGCCAATTTTCAGGAACCAGTCACCACCGTTACGCATGATGTGCGGAATCGACGCCAGGGATTCGGTATTGTTGATGGTGCTGGGTTTGCCATACAGGCCAAAATTCGCCGGGAAAGGCGGTTTGAACCGTGGTTGACCTTTCTTGCCTTCCAGCGACTCCATCAGCGCAGTTTCTTCACCGCAGATATAGGCGCCTGCGCCAAGTGCCGTGTAAATGTCCATATCCACACCGCTGCCCATTACATTTTTACCAAGCAGGCCGGCTGCGTAGGCTTCCTTCAGTGCGGCTTCAAATCGTTCGAATGGTTCGTGGTGAAACTCACCACGCAGATAGTTATAGCCGACTGTGGCGCCCATTGAATATCCGGCGATAGCCATACCCTCGATAACAGCGTGGGGGTTATACCTGAGGATATCGCGGTCATGGCAGGTGCCAGGCTCGGACTCATCGGAGTTGCACAGGATATATTTTTGACCGGGTGCAGAGCGCGGCATGAAGCTCCATTTCAAACCGGTCGGAAAACCTGCGCCGCCGCGTCCGCGCAATGCGGAAAGCTTGACGTTGTCGATGATAACTGCGGGGTCGGTTTTCTCGGCCAGGATCTTTTTCCATGCCTTGTATCCGTCAATCGCCAGGTAGGTCTCCATCGACCATGGCTTCTCAGCATCCAGCGTTGCGAAAACGACGTTGTGCTCTTGCATCAGTCCAGCCCATCCAGGATTTTATCGACCTTGTCGGTATCGAGATTTTCGTGATAGTGGCCATCGACCACCATCATGGGCGCACCACAACATGCGGCGAGACATTCTTCCTCGACCACCAGCGTAATACGATCATCTGACGTGGTTTCACCCAGCTTGACACCCAGCTTTTTCTCCACATGGCTGACGAGGTCTTCAGCCCCGTTCAGCCAGCATGAAATATTGGTGCAAATATTGACCTTGTGCCTGCCAACCGGCTTTTGGTCGATCATCGAATAGAAACTGGCAACCTCATAGGCCCAAACCGGGGGGAGGTCCAAATAATCTGCAACCGCCTCGATCATGTCCTTGCTGACCCAGCCGCCATTCTGCTTCTGCGCAGCGATCAGGGCCTGTATCAACGCCGAGCGCTTTTGCTCCGGCGGAAACTTGCTCACCCAATGATCAATGCTTGCCCGGGTGCCCTCGTTAAGCAGGGCCTTCTTACCGGCAATGTGTTCAGCCTTGTGACTCATTAGCGGTCTACCTCACCAAATACAATATCCATGGTACCCATCAGAGCCACTACGTCGCCGAGCATGTGTCCCCTCGCCAGTTCGTCCATGGCGGAGAGATGGGCAAACCCCGGCGCCCTCAAATGGGCACGAAACGGCTTGTTGGCGCCATCAGAGACCAGGTAACAGCCAAACTCGCCTTTGGGTGCCTCAACGGCAGCATAGGTCTCACCCCTGGGTACGCTGTAACCTTCCGTAAACAGTTTGAAATGATGGATCAGCGCTTCCATGTCATCCTTCATCTCTTCGCGGGTCGGCGGTATGACCTTGAAGTTCTTGAGCATCACGTGACCCGGATTGGCGCGCAGCCATTCGACGCACTGCAATATGATGCGGGCCGACTGGCGCATTTCTTCGACACGTACGAGGTACCGGTCATAACAATCGCCGTTGATGCCCACCGGGACGTCAAAATCCATCTCGTTGTACATCGCGTAAGGTTGTTTTTTGCGCAGATCCCACTCCACGCCGGAGCCGCGTAACATGGGGCCGGTGCAACCCAGTTGCTGAGCCCGCTCGGGTGATATCACACCGATACCCACGGTGCGTTGCTTCCAGATACGGTTATCGGTCAGCAGCGTTTCATATTCATCCACCTTGGATGGGAAATCTTTGGCAAACGCCTCGATGAAGTCCAGCAATGAACCCTGGCGCCACTCGTTTCTTTCCTTGAGCTTTTTGCCTTTTGTCCAGGTTGTCTCTTTGTACATCGGCAGCGTATCGGGCAGGTCGCGATATACGCCACCTGGCCGGTAATAATTCGCATGCATGCGCGCGCCGCTCAC
>DATCZY010000103.1:0-5754 GCA_036525655.1 Lysobacterales bacterium
CCGGTGGGAAAACTGAGGTTCTCACCCGACAACTCAAAATAGTCACCGGCAACATGGTTGCAAACCATGTCCTGCTGATTTCCTGTTACTTCTATACGCAGGTCCCAGAGCTCGAATTCGTCATTAACCAAGTGGTCACCTTTAATGGTTTTTTGGCATTTCTTTTATCGCAATGCGGCAGCAAAAGACATTTGGCAGAGTATGGCGTCAGAAGAAAATGCGTTCAAGCCTGAATCCCGCCGGGGGAAGTCATAGATCTTAGTGCTTTTTTTGACCACAACAGATGAAACGGACTTCGATTTTTTTTGTAGTGGCTCCTCAATCCCGTCGCCTTACGCTGGCATCTGACCGGAGACGGCTAATGGGTGACCCCATGATTTCAACCCCGATGGTCAGGAGGCCCGCAGGGTGGCGGGCCTCTCTTTTCTTATAAATCACACCTCGTCCGCTCCGGTTGATCGCATCGCTGGAAGCCGGTTGGCAACTGGCGGCTAATTGACGGTGTCCATCAGCGCTTCACATAACGCAACATTATCGGTCGCCACGCGCTCAATCGGAATCAGACCCGTCCGGTTGATGGAGGGAATGTCATAGCTCAAGCTACCGCTGTCGCAATCGTCGAATTGCAACAGGATCGTACCGCGGGGAACACTGACGGGCAGCGGTTCTGCGGAATCAAAATTACCGCCCGCGGTAAGACTGATATCGAGTTGCGCCTGGTTGCCGCTGTACGGACCTGCCGCCGTCAGCCAACGGTGACCGGGATCGCCAAGGTTCGCTTCAACACCTTCCGCCGGAAGCTCGGTGTCGTAGGTGAACCAACCCAAAGATATCCTTTCAAGGTTCGGATACACCGTGATAAAGAAACCCTGGCCGTCCGTTGCGGGGTAGTACCAGGCATCGTTGAGGCCGGCATTAATTCTAAATCCTGCCGGTTCAGACCCTGCCAGGATAGCATCGACTTCAGACTGCTCGAGAACCTGGGCCACGTAATCCTCGCCGCGCATTTCTATATGGTTTACAAAAGCGCGCAGGTGGTTTTTTGACCCGGCCAGCAGGTTCTCATAAACGGTAATGATGTTGGTTTGGGCCGTTTCTGAAATAGCAAGCTGAATGTCCCGTACGTCGGTTTCTTCAATGAACGCACCAACGTACAGCGCTTCCAGCGACGATGCTGCAGCGCGCGCGACGAGGTCAACATACAGGCCTGCCAGCGTGGCATTGGTAAAAGAACCCGTCGCGTCGTTAACGACCGGGTCATCGACGCCGTAATAATTGAGCATGGCCAGCATGGCATCCATATGCGTCTGTTCCGCTATGGAAATGTTGGAAAACACCCTGAGACCCCAGGTATTGTTCAAGGTAATGTAAGTGTCACGCGCTAACTTCTCTTCCTCGCGCATATACACCAAATAAGCAGTTTCGGTATCGCTGAGCACTGTTTCGATGAATGAATCATCATTGGTGGCAGCATGGGAGACGGCAAACGTAAACCAGGTTATTGCCGAAACCAGAAAGATAAACAATCTGTTCATAACAAACTCCTTCGCGGGCGTAAAAAAGCCGGATACAGGGCGTCGATTCCCCGATCCATCCTTCCAAAACCCCTTGTTTACAAGATAACCAAGCTTGGCTTAATCAGAGCTTAAATGTCTTTTAAGCCTCGGTTAATGATCTGCTTGCTAAGCTAATGACAGTCGACTTGTGCGACTACGAAAAGCAAAAAAAAACAGGTGCTGACCCCTTCAGAAAAGGGGCCGGCGTTTATGTAATTAAATTAACAGCACCTGGAGAAGACTATGAAGACCAGTGTTTCTAAAACCAAATCCAATAATAAGAAAAAAAACCATACCATGTCAGGCCACCAATGGGTTTTGCCTGTAGCTGCTGCCTTTACCGGTATGCTTATTTATAGCGGCGTCGGATTTGCCGCCAAGGGTGGTACCTCCGGCCCTCCTTCGGGCGGAGAGACCGCCAATAACCTGTCACTGCCGGGGGTTGTGATAGATTCAGCGACAACCGTACCCCACAACTGGAATCCACCGGAGACGCCGGTGCTTGGCACCCATTACTCCTATGGTTGCGACAAGCCTCAAAGTGATGGCCAATTCAGCTATCCCAATACGTCCTGCGTGGACGACCTGTCAGATCCCAAGGTTTACTATGACGAAGCAACGTGCACCAGCGACGAACTCCCGGGCGGCGAACTCCCGGGGCCTTGCCAAGGGTTGCCTGTATCCCGTATTTACTGGCAAAAAGTACCGGCCAACCAGTGGTGGGCCGACGATGAGGGTACGCTTGACACCACGCCGTTGGATCCCTTCAGATCAGTGGCATATGTGGACTGGGGCGATGCGCTTGAAGCAGTCACCCCAACCGAACGCTCATTCATTCGTGTTGAGACCCAGCCCTATACCAGCCTGATCCCAGGCTTTGACCCGACACTGACTTACTGTGCGCAGGCCGCCATTGACGCTTCGCTAGAAGCGGAGGATGTATGCAAGGTCGGCCTGCAAATGTGGCACGTGTCCGGTCAGGGTATAACGGAGCACTGGGGTGTGCGAGCCAGCGATGATGCTCTGGTTAATTATGATTCCTATAACTACGATTCACCGTTCCAGATTATCAAGAGCACCAAAGCGCGACTGAACCTGGCCAAGATGGAGTCGGATACTGCGCTGTGCCCGGAACCCGGGGGAAATCCCGGTGATGAGCCTCCCACGGTCGGTGAATGGGATCCAATCGAAGCAGTATGGGGTGGAACCTGCAGGTTATCGGATGAACTCTACAGTGTTGAGCTGAGCGTCGGCGGCAAGTACGTCTATGGCGCCAACTGGCGCTTGAGAGACGTCGATATGGATGATACAGATTGCCCGGATTGGAATAAGACCGGCTACTGGCGTCTGACTTTCTATGTTCCGCCGAAGGTAGAAGGCACCGGCGAAGAGGTCATCTTAACCCACCAAGACATCATCTTTGATGACGACCTGGCACCCAATATCGCACCACCGGCTTCTCCTGCCGAGATCCGAACCTTGCCACGTACAAGTTTCATCACGGCCCTTGCACCGGTTGATGCGCCACCCCCTGAGGCTGTCATGCTTATCAATGACATCCCTGTCCTCGAGGAAGAGGACCCGGATGCAGATGACAGGCTTTATAGACCGGTTATCGATACGGCCAACAACCTGACTTATATCGATATCTGTGTCAACGCCAAAACCAAGGGCGGTGGCAAGAAGAACAAGTAACTCCGAGTCTGGTTATGTTGCAAACCCGGACGGGTGCAATACCCGCCCGGGTTTTCTTCTGTCAACCTGGCTAACAAAAACATGGCTTCACACCTTGTCGTGAATAAAGGTGCAAAAAGCACAATAACAGCGACCGATAACACCGGGCTATCTGCCTAAGCGCATACAACCAAAGATAAAACTCGGCCATCTCACGCACCAGCAATGAATGTTGACCTTGTTTCGATAGTGTAGTCTGTATGATGAAGTCCATTCCGATGAATGACAGCCAGGAGCATACAATGAGACAAGCAATTAATCGCGCATGGATAGGCATTACACTATCACTGTACGCTTTATCATGCGTTGGAAGCGAAGATGCTCCCGCTACGCCGGGAGCCGTAGGGTCCACCCTAGCGGTAAACACGGCGGTCATAAACGTCGGCCCGGATACCTGGACGTTTTCGATGTCGGGTGGCCCCGGCACGATGTGTAAAACCAAAATGCTGGGTAACAAAGACGGCATCACCGCGATGGGCAACGAGATGGGTCCCGACGGTGCGCCGTTGCCGCGCGGCGCCAGGCTGGAGATGAATGTGTATCCGGAAGACTGGACGCCCCGGGGGACACAGTCTCATTCGATCAAGATCATCAGACCCGGAGACGACATCGACTGGAACACGGCCACGCCCACGTTGATCAAGAAGAACCCGGACATAAGCGACCTGCCCCGCGCGGTCGTTCACGACTGGTCATTTCGGAACGGCTGGGCCGCGGGAACAGCCACTTTCTATCTCAAGGACTCCCTCTCACGGGCTCAGACCGGTGGTCAGCTGGAACTGGCGGACGGGAGCTTCGAAATCCTGTGTTCAGAATGACGCAATGAATCACAGCAACTGCGGTCATAAAACTTACCGCATACCAGTAATTTAAGCCGGGTTATGATGGGTTGGGTGAGCCCGTTCGCCATCTATTCGATATACAGAAGGATTGAACATTCGATTTCCTTAATAAACTAAGTTTATATATACTAAATAGCCCTAACCTCCTTACAAAAGAAGGTTTTAACAGCGGCGAGGTAGCTGAAATGAGCAGCACAGATTTGAAACCTGGTATTGACCCGAACACCATGTCCATCATCGTGACCAAAGGAAGCCTTGACTGGGCTTATCCCCCTTTCATCCTCGCCACCACAGCAGCGGCGATGGGTTTGGAAGTCACGATGTTTTTCACGTTTTATGGCCTGCCCCTGTTAATGAAAGACCTGGATCTGCAAATCAGTTCGCTGGGTAATCCCGCCATGAAGATGCCGATGATGGGGATGCACATGGGTATGCCGAACATCGTCTCCGCCATCCCCGGTGTCGATGCCGCAGCCACCAAGATGATGAAGAACCTCATCAAGAAAAAAGGCGTTGCCTCCATACCTGAACTCCGGGAGCTCGCCGTTGAAGCCGACGTGCGCATGATTGCGTGTCAAATGACCCTGGATCTTTTTGAATACTCGAAGGATGACATGATCGATGGCGTCGAGATCGGCGGCGCCGCAACTTATATCGAAGTGGCCACCAAAAGCCACATCAATCTCTTTATCTGATTTATTGAATACCAAACAAGGAAACTCTCATGGCAGACCAAGTATTAGACGCGAAGGGGCTGAATTGCCCGTTGCCGATTCTCAAAGCAAAGAAAGCACTGAAATCAATGGATGGCGGCCAGGTCCTGGAGGTGATTTCGACTGATCCGGGCTCCGTGGCTGATTTCTCGGCTTTTTGCCGGACCACCGGAAACGAGCTGCTCGAACAAAACGAAGCAGATGGTGTTTTTACCTATCTCATTCGCAAAACCGGCTAGCCAGTTCAAGTAGGCGGCACGGACGCTGCCTCCGTCAAAACGTCTTTATTTAAGAGCCGGGCCGTTTGGCTCAGCTCTTTTCCTGCGTGGCCGGAAACAGGTGCATGTCCGCCAGGGCGCATCGCAAGGCACTGAAAAAACCGTTTTCATCCATCAGGTAGTAATCGATTTTCATGGTTAACGCGCTGCCAAAAACAATAGTGACTAGCGTCAACAGGGAACCGAGCGCGAGCGTGGACATCCCCGTTATTCCCTGACCAATGGTGCAGCCCAGCGCCAGCACACCGCCGAAGCCCATCAGGACGCCGCCGAACATATGCCGGATCATGTCGGCCCGGTCGGTGAATGTTTCCAGCCGGAACTTTCCGGTCAGAATAACGTAGAGAAACGAACCCACGATCACACCGAAAACAGCTGCGATGCCGAAGTTGATGGTCGATCCGGTGAAGGTCATCAGGTACATCAATTGTTCGGCAGCCGGACCGGTGAACGTGAATGATTCCAGGCGGAGGGGTTCAAAGTCATCGAAACCGATCACGCCGGTGATATACCAGCCCGCCGGTATGATCAGCCCGATGCTTACGCCCGCCAGGATATTGTTGAAACTGCGCCTCAGCTCCGTACCGACGAGCGCAAAAATCACCAACCCGCCACCAAAAATCAACGCGAC
>DATCZY010000104.1:0-2387 GCA_036525655.1 Lysobacterales bacterium
TGACGACAGTAACTGCAGCAACTTGCGTGTGCCGCCGGGATCAATTTCCTCCGGTCTGTCAGTTCCCGTAACCATAGAATCTCCGGCACTTCACGGGTGCCTTGACAGGGTGCCAGACCCTGCAGCTAGCCATGAATAATCGACGCCAATACGACAATTCAAGAAACGCGGTTGATTGGCAATTTTGTAATTATAACCAATTACTTACAGTCACAATGAAGCCGCTCAACGACACCCGAAATGTCACTTAATTGACGTGAAACGAGTGTACCAGCTAAAGCCGGACATTTAATAGTGGTACGGAGGTACTAGACAACCCCTGAAGAATTAGGGGAACAAAAAAGGCCGGCAATGCCGGCCTTTTCAAAGAACACCTACATACACTTATCCATCGAGACCCTTGAAGATGGCATCACGAATTTCATCAACCTTACCGATGCCATTGATCTTCACGTAACGCGGTGCACCGTCACCGCCGGCTGCAGACCACTTCGAGTAATACGCGATCAGCGGCTCGGTCTGGTCATGATAGACATTCAGGCGTTCACGCACGGTGTCTTCCTGGTCATCATCACGCTGGATCAGCGGTTCACCGGTCTCGTCGTCCTTGCCCTCTTCTTTCGGCGGATTGAACACCACGTGGTAAGTACGACCTGATCCCGGGTGCACACGGCGACCGCTCATGCGCCTGATAATTTCGTTATCGTCGACGTCGATCTCAACCACGGCATCCACCGGGACACCCTGTTCCTTCAGGGAATCGGCCTGCGCCAGGGTGCGCGGAAAACCGTCAAACAGGTATCCGTTACTGCAATCGTCCTGCTTCAGACGCTCGTCAATCAGGCCCAGGATGATGTCGTCGGAGACCAGGCCACCGGCATCCATGACCTTCTTGGCTTCGACACCCAGCGGTGTACCTGCCTTGACCGCGGCACGCAGCATGTCGCCGGTCGAGATCTGGGGAATATTGTATTTCTCTTTGATGTAATTTGCCTGGGTGCCTTTACCGGCGCCCGGTCCACCCAACAGGATAACCCGCATAGTCTTTCTCCTCGTCCTGAAACGCTAAAAAGTGCGCGTATTATCCATGGCAGGCCGGGCCATGGCCAGACAGCGGAATGTATGGGGGGATGGAGTTGTTTTATATCGTCCTAATTCAACTGGATGCGCTGCCCCCACGGCACCTGCTCACGCCCCTTGACCAGCCAGATGACGGGGAAACGCGGCTCACGCGCCGGGAACCGGCCCTCGGCATCGGTGAAATACACCAACAGGTCCGGGACGGCATTGGCCTGCTCGAGCCAGTCAAACGGCGGGATAAAACTGGTACCGCCGCCACCGCGGATATCATCCGGCACGGTAAATTCTTCCCATGGCTCGAACACCCAGGGCGCGCCGGGTGATAACAGGGCATCGCAGGCCAGCAGGGTAATGCGCGCCCGCACCTGTCCCTTGATGGCGTCAATCTCGCTGACGAACTCGCGCATCTCTTCATCGCGAATCGATCCGCTGGTATCCAGCACCACGACAATATCGGTCTGTGCGCTGCGCAGGCTCGGGAAAATCGCCTCACCCTCGCGGCGCGAGGGTCGCATGTAACTGTAATCATCGCGACTGGAAGCACTCATATAACGCGCCAGCAACATGCGCCAGGGCAGTTGCGGTTGCAGCAGATGATCAACCAGCCGCCGCAATGACCCACTCAGCTTGCCGGCCTGCATGGCCTGCTGCGCCGCACCGGCCAGGCGCTGTCGCCACTGCACCGACAGTTTTTCCTTTTCGGCTTCACTGAGCGGCTCCGGCTCCCTGCCGTCCTGTTGCTCTTCTCCACCGGTACTGCCACCGCCACCGCCACCGGCCTCGCCGTCATTATCCGGCTCGTCCGGTGATGGACTGTTACCCTCAGCCGGTTGTTGCGTGGACTTTGACTCCTTGCCGTAGAGATGCTGGTCGTGTGGCTGTTGTTCGTCGTTTTCCTTGACCAGCGGGTAGATTTCCTCGGCCATCATGCCTTCATAGCCGATATTGAACAGTGCGCCGGGCACCGGCGTCATCCCTTCGCGCACCAGGATCGGGTTGATGGCCAAATCGCACGCCACGTCCCAGCGCGACTCGTTGCGGTGCTCACGACGGGAAAAATGTGACAGCGCGCAATGCAGGGCCTCGTGGGCGAGCGCAAACTGCGTCTGCTCCAGCGTCAGGCTGTCGATGTACTGAGGATTGTAATAGAGCGCCCGCGCATCCGTACCGATGGTCTGGCACCACTTCGGATCGGCCGCCTTCATCGGCATACGCAGCACCAGCGCACCGATAAACGGCTTGTCGAGGATCAGCCGGGTACGTGCGGCAGATAACTTGGTTTCGATTTCGTCAGACATATTTAAAAC
>DATCZY010000105.1:0-5611 GCA_036525655.1 Lysobacterales bacterium
TGACCTTGGCTTTCTCGTACCGGACACCGGTTCTGATATTGATGGGCATACCATGAAATTCGTCTGAAAACAGGGCCTGCATATAGGCTGCAGTTACGGTCTCAGTCAGTTTCGACTCACCGGTTAACGGTCCGGGCCAGAAACGCCCGCGGCCATCATCCTGGAAGTCAGGACCCCAACTCGGCCAGTAACAGCAACCAGCCAGGTATGGATCATTGCCGCCGGCCGTTTCGTAGCCGTCAACAACGGTGTCGAACGGAGCGGTCCAGTACCAATCGATGGGGAAATTGCCGGCATTGCCGAAATCGTCCAGCAGGCCGGGGAACTCCTCCCGGGTAAATGTGCTGTCATCCCACCAGGCCGCCGAGGTCAGCCAGAAACCTGCCGGCAGCTGTCCTGAATAGGCACTCTGGGTTTTAAAATCCTGCTTGACCCTCGAGAATCCGAACTGGATGTTCTGCAGGGCGCCACCATCTCCTTCCCAGATACCATTGAGCTGGATTTGCTGTATATCGTTTTTGGTGGTGTCGTCGAACGCCTGACCGAACAATGAACCGATGTCACTGGAATAGAGTTCATCCTGCAATGGCCCGCCATTGGGGCCCTGGAAGCCCATATCAAACGTCGGTATCCCGCCGGCGAAATAATTCGCGGACTTGGTCGTAATGTTGGCGGCGGCGCAATCTGCCGGATAAACAGGATCGAATGCGCACCAGGCGCCATCGAATGAGTTACCAATGATCACATTGGCACTCCTGCCCGGCAGGCTACCCAGACCTGCACCTTTCAATGTCGAAGATGAGTCGTGATAGTCAAGTTCCAGGTTCAGGGAGTCGGTCGCCTGCCATTCCAGGTTCAAGCCAATGGACTCGTTTCTCTTCTTGGTGTGGTCGCGGCTGATTCCGGTTGCATAGTCGCCGCCGGCCTCAGTGACCTGGGTAAATACACCGCGCTCGTTAATGTTGCCGTTTACTGTCGCGCCGGCGCCATTGAACCAGATACCGAAACCGTTCGCATTCTTGGTAAATTCGGTCTCTGAGTAGGTGTAGTCCAGCGTTGCCGTAAATGCATCGCTCGGCGCCCACTGCAACACCGCCTGTGCGTTGGTCCGTTCACGCTCGTTTTCGGCCCAACCGTAACCGGCGTCCTGCGGATACCAGGTACGGCCATCGGTGCGTTGGCTGTTGTTGGTGATGGCGGCCTGGGAGCCCACGTCCCTGTTCTCGAACCACTGTGATACGTGTGCTTCTTCCTCACGGTTTTCACGTTTGGAGTAGGATCCTGATAACAACACACCAAACGTGTCGTCCGCAAAGGTCTGGCTATACAGGCCGGAAACTTCCGGTGTGATTTCACTCAGGTCATTTGCGTCCTTGGTCGAAGTCTCATGGAGCGCCTTGGCTGTGAGTACGCCTCTGAAGCCCGGGGCGTTCAGCGGGCGGGAGGTAATTATGTTGACCGTAGCGCCAATACCGCCCGTAGGCAGACCGGCACGTGACGTCTTGTATACCTCGACCGCGCTGACACCCTCCGTCGCGATATCCAGGTAATCAAAGGACCGGCTGCCTGCGGTCGGCATCTGGCGTCCGTTGAGCAGGGTCAGGTTGAATTCGGGGCCAAGGCCACGAACGGTAATCTGTGAACCTTCGCCGTTGAAGCGGTCGATGGAAACGCCGGGAATACGCTGCAACGCCTCGGCAAGGTTTGTATCCGGGAAATCGCCGAAATCTTCTGCCGTGATGGCGTCAAGCACACCGACCGCGTCCCGCTTGCGATCCATCGATTCTATCAGGCTTTTGCGCACACCGGTGACAACGACTTCTTCTAACATGCCCTCGTTTTCACTAGATCCGTCAGTTACCTGGTCCTGAGCCATGGCAGTGGATAGGGCGATAGTGCTCAACGCTAGAGCAATCCCCGTGGTTATTGGTTTCCTGGTAAATGTATATTTTTTCACAATTCTAATTATCCTCGGCGTCTGTGTTCTATGTGGGTTTTGACTGTGCGACTTGTAAGCGCTTACATTTGAAGCTGGTATCACTCAAATGTAAGCGCTTACTTTAAAAGTACCTCACTCTTTTAAGCGCGTCAACCAGTTTTTTGATTTAAAAAGCAATATGCTGGTGTTTAAGACCACCTGTTGGTGGGGTAAAAAGGAAGCGCTTACATCTGATGACGACCGGTGATTTGAATTTTTCGATATCGCTCATGTTTTATAAAAGCGCGAATAAGCGATTCAAATTGCCCGGGCAGGTATGTTCCGGCCTGTTCCCGGGCACTGAAATAACGGTCAAATTGACAGGGTCGTCACTGCCTTTGCCAGGACCGTCGCAAAGAAGCACCCGGATTGATTTATCCGCCCTTGAGCGGCAGGCCCGGGCCTATTGCCTGAAAAGGGTAGCGGGCAGATTGACGACTATCTTCCGCACCCGGTTTTCACGGCGAAACACCGACTGACTCCAGGCGGCGCCCAGGCCGTTCCCCGAAATCATTTCCGGATCAGCCCCGTCCTGATGCACTTGCACGCTGCCGTGTTGGGCCAGGCGGTAAATGACCGGTACACCACATAGGCAGAAAGCCAGCGAACCGGCATCCAGTTGTTCTGATTGCGCTACACCGCCCAATGAATACTTCCAGGTCTGAGGTTCTGAAATGAACTCATCCCGTTTGAGCAAAACCGGCGAAAACGAAATTTTTCCGTTCTTGACGTTTAAACCCAATTCGTTAAAACGACTGATCATGTCCTCTTTGACCTGTCCCGTCATACCCGGTTGCTGCACGCCCGTGAAGCCCGGTGTATGGGAATAGGGGTCGACAGGAAACGCACCGTAAAGAGCAGGGGATTTGTGTATGCCCAATCCATCCTTGATATCGTCAAAGTGTTTGAGTAACGGATCGAGCAGCGCCTGGCCCACCCCCGCCCTGTTGGCGGAGATACTGACTTCAGCCGTCGCCAGCAGCAGTTTCGAAACCATATGCCAGTAGATGCAACCGAGCCCCTCATACTTGAACATGGTGCCCGAGCGGCCCGTAAACTGATGGTGGTTGAACACGGATTCATAAACATCGCATAGCGCGGTTTTTTCCTGCTCGGTGATGGCCGGGTCCTTATCGAGGCCCGCGCGTAATTCTCGCTTGTTTTTGAAATCGGTATTGAAGTGAACTTCACCGTTGACGTCCTTCTCGACAAAGTCCACGCGGCCCGAATCCAGTTCATTTTGGATCCATGGGCTGTTTTCAACCACGGTTGGGGAGATGACGTTTCTTTTCTTGAACGGCGGAAGTTTTTTATCCGGATAGAGGAGGTAGCTGTTCTGGTCGGCGCGGTACATTTTGCTTGCCCTGAGGGCGTCCAAAAGGGCAAGGCTGCCTTGAGCATCGAGGTATCCAGAGCTGAGCACGGCCACCTGACCCTCGAGCATCTCAAACAGGTTTTCTACCGCATAACCATCAGCATTCAAGTGGATCAGGTTATAGGAATGGAACAAGCCATCCGCCCTTCGGTTCTGGCCGATGCTGTGATCGGTATAAGCCATGGCCAGATGGACAAAATCAACCATCCTTGCCCTGTCCAGCATGTGCTTGCTACCTGAAAACCCGGAATAGACGGCGCTACGGTGTTTCTCGCCGGCGGAGCCCAACTCATCCAGGATGAGCTTGCGATCGCTATCCTTGATAGCGCTTTGAGTAATGCCGATATGTTTTTTCAAAACCGCTTCGATTGCATCGAAAAATGCAAGAACTTCACTGGAAACCCGATAGCTTTCCGTGTCACTTTCTTCCAGTAGTACGCCAAGCGATAGCAAAAACCGGCGCAGGTAGCAGACCGTGACCATCGACAGTCCATACCCCACGAGGGCATTATTCGCGTCGTTCCAATCCGGTCGCTGGGTATTCATCCAGATACCGCCGCCCGGTACGAAATTGCTAAGCTTGGACAGGCTCGTCACCAGCAACTTTTCCAGCAGGTTAACCTTGTAGATAGAACCGTCCTGGAGCGTCAGGAGCTTGCCGTCACTGCCGATTTTCTTCACCCGCCGGGCGATCAGTTCGAACCGGTCCTGGTCATAGATCACGCTGTTTTTGGGATCGCCCAGCAGTGACTGATAGTCTTTGAGCCGGTAGGGCACGTCAGCGTAAACAAAGATTTCCCGCGACAGGTAATCCTTGATTTTCCCCGGGTGATAGTGGCTGGAGAACTCGAGGAATTTAAGCAGGTAGTTAACCTGGTGATCACCCCAATAGCCAATGTTCGACCAGGGCTCTTCCGGGTTCAGCACTTCCCAGTCAAAGCCGTCTTTTGTGATCCGGTACGGGTTATAACCATCCGCCGTCGAAGCATTTACAAATTTGCTGATAAAGCTCTCAACGAACTCCGGGTAAGAGAAGGCCAAAGCCTCCCAGTTCTGAAAAATGTCGCGCCAGTTGCCCTGGTAGTAGAGCTTGTCTGAACCATCCGGGTTTTTTACGTCAATCGAAAACTGGTTCCACGGCCGACTTGGGTCACCGTGACGGCGGCTGAATGTCAGCGGCAGGTACTCAAGCACGATACGTTCCATGTCGGTATCGCCGCTATTCTCAGCGGCAGCCAACACATCCGCAAGGGTATGCATGATGACCTGTGACGACAGCAGGTTCTCAAATTTTTCTCTGGCGGGCTTATTCCAGTTGCCGGCAAAATTCAGAAAATCATCGACAGGAAAACGATAGGCGTCGTAAAAAGTACCGCCGCGCATGATGTTGAAAAGCGTATTGGAAAAATGCCGGCTGTTCGAAAGCACATCGGACGATTTTTGGCAGCCGTCAGCACCTCCTACCAGTTGCAGCAAGCGCTGCGAGTCCGCTGCATAATCCTTTTTGAGAATAAGCGCCGACACACCCCGGTCAATGGTCTCGAAAAGCGCCGAGATTTCACAGGGGCCCTGGTTGATTTCGGCCAGCACATACCAGCTCTTTTCCGCGGCAGGGGATAAGGAAAAAGAAGACTGGACAAAAAATGCGCCGCGTTTACCCAGGCTGACCGCTTCATCTTCTATTGATGAGCCGGTACTAAATGCGCTGACCTGGTCTTCCGAAAGCAGTAATTTCGGGTTATCCAGTCCGAAACTCCAGACTACCGTGGCTTTCAACGCCTCGCTGGGCTCGGCCCTGTCTGTCAGCGTTGAACTCATCGTATAGATGGCTGCATTTCGTTCTGGAAAGGCTTCCGCCTGCTTGTAGGCATCCACCAGAGTGCTCATTTCGTTTTGCAATGTACGGGTTGCGCCATATGGGAGCAGGTTACGCAAGCCGTCCAGAACACTGACCTGTAAACCAGCCTGGCCGACGTTATGCAGGGTCGAGTGTTTTACAAACCCAAATTGTTCGCTGTTCGACCAGCTATAGGCATAAGCCAGACCGAGATCGTGGTTTATCTCCTCAAAAACCAGCTTGTTACCCGCCTGGTTTTTATAAAGATTCCGTTCGATATCATAAACACCGACGTCTTGTCCAAACGGCTTCCACAGAAAGGTTTTGCCACCTTTGCCAACCAGAAAAACCGCATGCGGTCCGGTTGTTGAGTGTGCATCGTGGATCTTGTCGTCCGTGTAGTAAGGGAAAAGCGCGTTGT
>DATCZY010000106.1:0-2312 GCA_036525655.1 Lysobacterales bacterium
AATGGCCTGTTACTCGAAGTCGCCGCCAGCCAGCGCTTGTTCGGCCCTGCTGAAAAACTGGCGGGACGCATCACCGCGGAGCTTGAACAACTTGGCTACCATGCTGTCGCCGGTATTGCACCAACACCGGAAGCCGCCCGCCTGGCCGCCCGGCACGGCCTGCATATGCGCACACCTGGCGAGATACGCAAAAGCGTCGGCGCGCTCAGTATCGACAGCCTCAATCTGAAAAACACCGAGATACAGGCTTTGCAAAAAATGGGCTTCCGCAACGTCGCCGAGATTTTACGCCTGCCACGCAAGGCGCTGGCAAGACGCATGGGACTGACGACCAGTGACTACCTTGACCGTTTGCTGGGCCAGCGCCCCGACCCCTGTAAAATTTTTCGCCCACCGGACAGTTTCTCCGCCGGTATCGATTTACCGGATACAGAGCACACGCAGGGTCTGATCTTCCCGCTGAAACGGCTGGTACAGGAATTATGCGGGGTGCTGCGCGCCCATGACCGTGGCATACAGGTTTTGCAGGTCCGTCTGCGACTCGATGAGGGCGCGGAAACCATGCACCTGACGCTGCACCAGGCGACACGTTCCGAAGCCCACCTGATGTTGTTGTTACGTGAGCGCCTGGAGCGTCTGCAACTACCGCGCCCGGTTCGTCACATCCGCCTGCAGGCATTGCATTTCTTGCCCTGCGAGGTGGTCCAGGCAAGCTTGCTGAAAGACACGATCACGGGCTCCATGGATTCTGGCAGCCATGTCATTGAACGTCTGCGGGCCAGGCTGGGAACGGAGTCTGTCAAGGGCATCAAGGGCCTGCAGGATCACCGTCCCGAATATAGCTGGTCATTACGGGAACTGGATGAACCGGCGGCCTACACCACGCAGGCGGGCCGGCCGGTCTGGCTGCTGCCGCGGCCACAACCCTGCCGGATCGATAACTACCGCATACTGACCGGTCCCGAACGCATAGAGACCGGCTGGTGGGACGGCAGGGACTGTCGCAGGGATTATTTCATCGTGCGGGATTCCAATGGCAGCACCCTGTGGGCCTTTCATGAATACAAACCCAGTCCCGGCTGGTACCTGCATGGCTTGTTCGCATGAGAACCAACGTAATGAGCAACGCAAAACAGGTCCCATTTAATGCTTATGAGGATGAGACTTGAATACAGACAACCACACAACTGACGAAGCTGCAGCAGGTGCCACCAATACAACAAACCTGGCGCTGGACAGAACCGTGCTTGCCAATGAAAGAACCTATGCCGCCTGGGTGCGCACCGGACTGGCGGCCTTGGTGACCGGGCTTGCCACCGTAAAATTCATGACCGAATTTTTGCCGGTGTGGAGCATCCGGGTGTTGGCAACGGTGCTGGTTGGCTTCAGCTTCGCTGCGTTTCTGCTGGCCGCCTGGCGCTACAGTCATTTGCACATAAAAGTGTCACACCTTGAAGTTGATATCATACCTCTCGTTATCATCAGGGGCTTGAGTATTGTGCTTGCGTGCTGTTCCATTATTGCCCTGATGTATGCCTGGTATGCGACGGTTTAGGCTCCCTTGATCGTCCGGTTCATGACAGATATCCAGCCAGCCACGCCGCTTTTTATCGGGTAGCGGACTTTGACGGTGCCGGTGGTGTTGCAAATGAGTATCAGGCTGAAATTCGATGGTCGGGTAATGGTTGTTATCGCGGG
Source organism: Lysobacterales bacterium (assembly GCA_036525655.1). GTDB lineage: Bacteria > Pseudomonadota > Gammaproteobacteria > Xanthomonadales > SZUA-36 > SZUA-36. The sequence continues at coordinate 1,699 of DATCZY010000106.1, forward strand.
CCAATCCGTAACGGTATAATGACCGCAGTGTCACAAAAGGTGCAAAGCAGATGGACGTTTTGACGATGACCGGTGTGGCGGTGGTGGCAGTGCTTTCGATCACCAGCCATGAGGCCGCGCACGGTTACGTCGCCGATCGTCTCGGCGACCCCACCGCGCGTGAACGGGGACGGCTCACGTTGAATCCAATTCCACATATTGACCCGTTCATGACCATTTTGTTACCCGCACTCCTGATTCTCTCCGGCTCGGGTTTTATCTTCGGCGGAGCAAAACCGGTCCCCGTGAATGTCTCGCGGTTGCGAAATCCGCGTCGGGACTGGGCGCTTGTGGGCGCAGCCGGGCCTGTGATGAACATCCTGATCGCTGTTGGCCTGACTGCACTGCTGTCGGTGGCAATAAAACTCAACCTGACCAATGCGAACTCCAGCTTGAACGCGGTTCTGGCGATCGGAATTTTTCTGAACGTGCTGCTGGTTATTTTCAACCTGATCCCGATCCCTCCTCTAGACGGATCACGGGTACTGCAGTTTTTTATAACGGGGAAAACCCTGGCCGTTTATCGCCAGCTTGAACGGTTTGGCCTGCTCATCATCCTGGCGCTGCTGTTCCTG
>DATCZY010000107.1:0-9009 GCA_036525655.1 Lysobacterales bacterium
GTCAAACAGGTCGGTGGTGTAATCAATGGGTGCAGGCAGGATGCTTGCGTTACTGAAGTACATCCCTGCCCCCAGCGTACGCGTACCTTTTTTCTCCTGGCGCTGATAATCGATCCGGTAGGACCAGTTGGACAGAAAATTCACGGTCGCCCCGGCATCGAGAATCTTGCGCTCTGTTTTCAATGGGGCCACCGTGAGACTGCTGTTCAGCGCGGACATGCCGCCAGTCGTGTTGGCACGTACCCAATCAGCCGGCAGGGTCAGATTGTCACCCCCCATACCGAGAAAAGGCGTTTGTGTGCCGTATCCCCGATATTTGGGTATTTCCTGCCAACCAAAACGGATCTCATAAAAGCCCTGGTTGCCGCCGCGCATGTCGAGTTCGCGGCTGTCGTAACCCAGGTTATGCGCATACAGGTCAAAATAACGGCCCTGCAGGTCTCTGTAGTGAACGTCGCCGTCAATGGCAGCATACAGGCCTTCTTTTTCGAGGCCGCGATAATCACCGAAACGGTAGGAATCGTTGTTGATGTAAGCGGCTCCAAAGTCAATCGAGCCGCGCCAACCGGTATATTTAACACACGCTGTGCATGAGTAAATGCTGGGTTCGGTCTCGTCCGCCAAGGTCACCGTGGTGTTTGCGCTCAACAATATAACCGGAAGAAGAGTTGATATGCTGAAACCGAATTTTCTTGAGAATCTGTTCATTGTTCCTGACACCTCTTGTTCAACATTCATTATCGAAGTTCCGTTACACCAGATGGATGGTTGGAACCATGGACCTGTGAATGACAGTTAGTACAAGATTGTCCAAGCAGAAATCTCTGCTGGAAGGAATTTTCCGCTGTCTCGCTGGTATATGCCAATGCAGAATGCCCACCGGGGGAGTGGCATTGCTGGCACAGTAAAGGCGGTCGCTGCGTCAGCAAAGCTGCGTGGTTACTTCCGTGCGGATTATGGCAAAGGGTGCAGTCTTCGCTTACGGGTGCATGCTCCCAAAGGAAGGGACCGCGCTTTTCAGCGTGACAGGTATAACAGGTATCGTTAATGTTCGAACGGGCTAACAGATAATCGTTGGAACCGTCGTGTGCGTTGTGGCAATCGGAGCAAGTCATCTCCCCAAACCGGAGCGGATGACTGCTGGCCCGGAAAGTTTCTGCGCGGGTGCGTGGGTGACATGAAAAACACTTTTCCTGCTGGGCCAGTTTGTCCAGCACCGGGTCCTGCGCTGCGTGAACCTCGTGACAACTGACGCAGGCGACCTCTTCTTCATCGTGTACGCTGCCGGTCCAATGAATCCTGGTACCATCATCGTGACAGCCCATGCAAATTTCATTCTGCGGTGCTACCGGGGTGCCCTTGGCAAAGGTAATCGCCGGGGAAAGCCGTGTGCCGTCCGGTTGCTTCTGACGATGGGATGCGCTCGGTCCATGGCAGGTTTCACAATCATGACTGCCTTCGGCAAACGGCGAGTCTGCCGCCCCGCTGATTCCCATCGGGGTCAGAAACACTTCGTGTGCGGCCTTGTCCCTGCCCTCGGCATGGCAGGTCATACATTGCCTTGCACCATCGGAGTATTCGGCCTGTGTTTCCACTTCTTCGTCCCCGATTGCCGGGGAGAAATAACCGCTTAATAAAAATAAAATGAATGCGCTCTTCAAACTATGCCGGAATCCCGGTTTCATGAACATGATCTTACCCACTCCTTGATCAATTAAGTTTCTGTATAAAGTTTAACTGTTTTTCAGGATTGAAAAGTAATCTTCTGCCACCAGCCTCACCTAATCGTCCAAGAGCTAACACATTATTTTTTATATATAAAAACCGGTATTAATCCGGTTGCTAATTATTCTTCGCACCCTGTCCGATCCATGACCGGATGGTTTGAATATCCTGTTTTGCAACAGATTTGTTACCACCGTGCGGCATTTTAATAGAAGGATCAGCCCGGCCCTCGATGAGCACCAGCAGATTACTGCCTTCGGTATCACCGGCGATGACCATAGGTCCTGAACGCGTACCTTTCATCAACCCTTCGTAACTTGTCAGGTTGAGACCGCTGGCCACTTCACCCATGCCACCCGGCTCGTGGCATTGAATACAATGCTGATCAAGGATCGGCTTAACGTCCTGGGAGAAGCTTATTTCGGGTTCGCCACCACACGCTGCCATGACCAGCGGGAACACGCAGAGCGCAATGATTTTCCCGGAAGTCTTCTTATAGTCATGCATAAATTCATTCTCCTTTTATGGCACCGGGCAGACGCAGCAATGGCACTGGTTGAACACCGATACAAAATTACGCTTTCAATGATCTCCGGTTCATGACATATGTCAACATAACTCAAACTATTACAGCAAACGGGTCTAAAAAAAGTTAAATTCCTCGTCGTAGTTTTGGATGCTGGTTGTAAAGGCGCAATCTGCCGCTACAAAGAGGTTTCATGAAGATAAGTATAGTAGGTGCAGGGATTTCCGGCTTGGCCACCGCGCAAGCGTTGCTGACCCGAAAACCTGATGCGGAAATCACTATTTTTGAAGCTGATCAGCGCATCGGCGGCAAGGTCTGGACGGAAACAAGTCCCGATGGTTATCTCTGCGAGGGCGGCGTCAACGGCTTCCTCGACAAAATCCCCCGGACACTTGAATTGTGCAAGGAAGCAGGCGTATCGCCTGTGCCCGCCGACGCCTCTGCACAAAAACGTTACGTCTACAGTCGCGGCGAGTTGCACAAACTGCCGGAAAAGCCGCCCGAGTTTCTGAAATCCCGGTTACTCAGTGTGCGCGGTCGTTTGCGGGTAATTTATGAGACCATCGCGGGCGGTACCGACAACCCCGATGAAACACTGGCGCAATTTGCCACCAGGCGTCTCGGACGGGAAGCGTATGAGCGGTTGATCGACCCAATGGCATCCGGCGTATTTGCGGGCGACGCCAGCCAACTGAGTCTCAAAAGCTGTTTTCCACGGATCAATGAAATAGAAAACGAATACGGCAGCCTGATACGCGGCCTGATCAAGTTACAGATCAAGGCAAAACGCGAGGGCAAGAAGAACACGCCAGGCCCCGGTCCGGGTGGAAGACTGACATCTTTCGCTAATGGCATGAGCGCGTTAACCGACAGTCTCGCCGAACAACTCGGCGCACGCATCCGCATGGGGACCGCAGTCACGGATGTCAGCCGCAGCGGCAAGCGTTACCAACTGCAGTTGGACAACAACAGCGTTGAAGAAAGCGATGTTCTGATCATGGCTGCGCCGGCTCATGCCCAGGCGAGGATGTTGCAGGCAATGGACCCGGCCCTCGCCGGATTGCTTGCCGAAATACCCTACCCTGCGCTTTCCGTATGCTGTCTTGGTTATCGCAAGGAACGCGTGGGCCGGGTCCTCGATGGTTTCGGTTTCCTGGTGCCTTCAAAAGAGCAACGCGCGATACTCGGCACCATCGTCGATTCCAACGTTTTTCCCGGACGGGCGCCCGAGGGTTCGATCCTGTTACGCTCCATGGTCGGCGGAGCCCGGACACCGGAACTGGCGCTGTTACCCGATGAACAATTGATCAACCGTGTCAGGTCTGACCTGCAGGATATTCTTGGCCTCAGGGCAGAGCCCGATTTCATACGCATTTTCCGGCATACACGGGCCATACCCCAATATCTTGTCGGTCACGCTGCCAGGCTTGAGACCATCGATGGAAATCTGCAAAGGCATCCCGGTCTTTTGCTCACGGGTAATGCCTTCAAAGGCGTCAGCCTGAATGATTGCGTGGTGAATGCCTGGAAAACAGCTGAATCTTTGTTTCCTCAACCAGAAGGTGGTGTAAACGCTCGAAAGGCGGTGTAAACGTATGCCAGACATGAGGAACAGCCTCAAATTCAAGGTCGGCTTTTACCTGGTGGCAGCGCTGACCCTTGCCGTGTTCATTTTCACCATGATGGTGGTGCGCAACAATCGCGAGGAACTGCTGCACCAGGTTACCGATAACAGCGGCCAGTTATCCAGGGTGGTCATCGGTTCCACCCGTTTTGCCATGCTTCAGAACCAGCCATCCCACGTCAGCCAGATCATCCAGGACGTCGGCGACCAGCAGGGCATTGAAAAAGTCAGGATACTGAGCAAGGAAGGCGTGATCATTCACTCATCCGATGGAACCGAGATTGGCACGCAGATTGACCAGGAAGCCGAAGCCTGCCTTGCCTGCCACCTGGATGAGCAGTCCCTCCAGGAGAGTCCCATTTTCGGAAGGACGCGATTTTTTTCAGATCAAAACGGCCAAAGGATGCTGGGCAGCACGGCCGTCATCCATAACGAGCCCACCTGCTCCGCGACCGCATGTCACAAGAGCACCACTGAGCAGCCAGTGCTCGGCGTGCTGGATATCGTTTATCCGCTGGAAGAGATTGAACATACGCTGCGGTCCAACACCTATACGCTTTTTGGCTTGTCTTTCGGGTTTATTGTGTTGGCAGGCCTGCTGGTAAGTTACCTGGTGCACCGCATGATTTACCTGCCGCTGAAGGACCTCGAAAGCGGCGCGGAGAAGCTCGCAGCAGGTGATCTCGAAAACACGATACCGATCCGCAGCAAAGACGAATTTGGCCAGTTGGCCAATTCATTCAACAGCATGACGAAGGCCTTGCGCAAATCACACCTTGAACTCGAGGAGTGGGGCAAAACCCTGGAACAGAAAGTTGAAGAAGCCACGCGGGAACTGCACAAGGCCCAGGCCGAATCGGCACGCAGCGAAAAACTGGCCTCGGTGGGCTTGCTGGCCGCCGGTATCGCCCATGAACTCAACAACCCGCTAACCGGCGTGCTGACCTTTGCCCACCTGGTCAGAAAGAACCTTCCGGACGGCAGTCCCGATGCCGAAGACCTGGACCTGGTGATCCGGGAGACCAAGCGCTGTGCGTGCATCATCCGCAGGCTGCTTGATTTTTCGCGCGAGAAAACACCGGAAAAGACCTTTTGCAACCTTAATCTTCTGATAGAGGAAACCGTTCAGTTGATCGCGGTGCCGGCGCAGGTCAATGATATCGAAATTACCACGGATCTTGCTGAAAACATGCCAGATATCTGGCTCGACGAGAACCTGATCAAACAGGTTGTTATGAATATGCTGGTGAATGCACAACACGCCATTGAAAGTTCGGGCCGCATCACGATCAGGACGCGTTTGCTGCACGCCGATGAATGTCCTGAGTCGATCAAAGAACCCCAGGATGTAGCCGAAATCACCATCATCGACACCGGCTGCGGTATTCCCCCGGGCGATCTGCAGCGGATTTTCGACCCCTTCTTTACCACCAAGGGGGTCGGCAAAGGCACCGGGCTTGGTTTATCCGTCAGCCACGGTACGGTAGAAGCGCACGGTGGCACAATAGAGGTTGATAGCACAGTGGGTAAAGGTACGGAGTTTCGCATTTATCTGCCCGCGGGCGGGACAGGCGATCAGGGGAGCGAGCTGTGAAAAAACGCATATTGATCGTTGACGACGAGGAGATCGTGGTAAGAAGCTGCCTGCGCATACTCTCCGGCGATGATTACGACATCGATGTTGCCAACAATGGACTCGAAGCGCTCTCGAAAATCAACGAACAGGATTACGACATGGTTATCCTCGATATCATGATGCCGAAAATGAACGGTATCGAGGTGCTGCAAAGGGTCAAGGAATCGCACCCCGATGTCGACGTCATCATGATTACCGGTTTGAATGAAATCGACACCGCGGTAAAAGCCATGAAACTCGGCGCTTTCGATTACCTGCCCAAGCCATTCGACCCCGAGGAACTCGAACTCGTGGTGAACAGGGCTTTTGAACGCCGGCAGTTGTTGCAGGAAAACGTCAATCTCAAGCATGAAGTCAGTGCGCGTTACAGCTTCGAGAACATCATCGGCTCCTGTCCTGCCATGCAGGCTGTTTACCGCCTGGTCGCGCGCTGTGCACCCACCAACAGCACCGTTATGCTCAGGGGCGAAAGCGGTACCGGCAAGGAGTTGATCGCACGCGCGATACACTTCAACAGCCTGCGCAAAGACAAGCCCTTCGTGACGGTTGATTGCGCCTCTCTCAGCGAAAATTTGCTCGAAAGCGAATTATTCGGCCATGTTAAGGGTTCATTTACCGGCGCAGTAACAAATAAAAAGGGCTTGCTGGAAGTCGCCGACGGCGGCACTTTGTTTCTGGATGAAATTGGCAATATTTCAATGTCGACGCAGGCAAAATTATTACGATTCATCGAGGCAAGGGAGTTCAAGGCGGTTGGCGATACACAATCCAGGTCGGTCAATATCCGCCTGATCACGGCAACCAACAAGGACCTGGAGGCGATGGTTGCCGATGGCACTTTCCGCGAGGACCTGTATTACCGCATCAATATATTCCCGATCGAGATACCGCCGTTACGCGAACGCCGCGATGATATCCCCGCCCTGGCGTTCCACTTCCTGAACACGTTCAGCAAGGAAATGGGCCGCCAGGTCAAAGAGTTTTCCGCCAGCGCCATGAACCTGCTGATGAACCACGATTGGCCCGGCAACGTCAGGGAGCTTGAAAACGTCATACAACGTGCCGTCATCCTCACCAGTGACGAAACCATCCGCCAGGCCCATTTGGTTAATGTTCTCGAAATGCAGCCCCTCGGCGACATGGACATACCGCGGACCAGCGAGGAATTGAAAAGCATTAAAAAAATCGCGCGGCAAAAATCGGTCGAAAACGTCGAAAAGCTTTTCATCCTGGGCGCATTGAAGAGAAATGACTGGAACGTGACCGCCAGCGCCGAGGAGACCGGCATGCAACGCACGAATTTCCAGGCGCTGATGAAAAAGTACGATATCCACGTTCGTGGTACGAGTTCTGGCGAGGATGAAGCTACATAGGTTTTGTCACGGGGGGCTTTCGAACCATTTGGGGAGTGCCAGTTTAAGAGGCGCCGCTCCTGAAATTCCTATCTTCCCGTTTCCCCGATTTTCCATTTCCCCAAGATAATTAATGCATTATCGCAATGTTTTTTAAGCATGGCTCGGGCAGTCATGTCATATTTTACAGAACTCGATAACGGGGAAACCGAAGCAGGCTATCCTCTGCTTCAAGAGTATTGGGGAAAGGGGATCGCAACAGAAGCATTGAATGCGCTATTGGACTGGGCGGCGAAAACACTTTCCGTACCGCGCATTCTGGCGTATGCACCGGTTAACCACCATGCTTCTATCGGCGTCATGAAGAAATCTGGAATGCGGTATCTGAAAACGGAACCCAGTCGCGGGGTTGACTGCATATTCTATGAATACCCGCTAAACCATCATAATCCAGACCTGACCTCGCAGACAGCGTCCGGGTAGGTCAGGTTTAATCAGCCGCTTCTCACCAAAGAGCGGCCATTTATCCATCATCGTTCTCAACGTGCGGAGATGGCGCTAACGGCCGGAAGCCGTCGCCCAAAGGTCTTGATCAGGGAGCAGTTACCGAAGTGGTTGAGCCAAATTAGGGAGGGGGAGATATTCACCAGATGTTTGATCTCATGGATATCTCCCCCCTCCCTAATTCCTAATTGTGTGGCGTAGAGATTTATCTATCTCTATCTGTCATCGGAAACATAACATGTACAAGAGGAGTCTCATCCCACATCACATAGGGGCCGCCAGCATTGGGGTCGCGAGGCAAGTCAGCAATTTCGTCCAGGGTAGGAAACAACATCATGATATGCGGACCTTCCTGATCCCATAGGCCTATATCACCACCCATCGGATCATCATTATTTACCAGAGCATCACCGCGCAGCATATAGGAAGTACCAATAACTTCAGTTTCAAAATCCCAAACGGTAAAGTTGCTCGCTATCAATGCTTTGACAGCCCACAACCATTCCATCCAGACCAGGTCATTACACATGGGGTGCTTGTCACCGACGTTAACTGGAACTCCTGGAAAGCAGGTCCAGCCATTTGTGCCTGGGCGTATGATCGTCCAATCAGCATCCACATCCCTGATTTCTGCTTCAGCAGATATGCTACTGGGCGCAGCATTCATTGCACGTTGAATTTTTGCAGCATCAGATTCCTCAGATGCGACCACGCTCGTAGTCGAAACACATAACACCAAAAACGAAATCAATAATAATCCCATTGCTTTCATAATCAAGTCTCCTCTTCTATCTATTAAATTTACGATTAACCCCCAACCTCTCGTGAAGCCATGCTTCTCGATAGTTCCTCATTCCTGGCTGGCCCTGCGGAACCCCTGTAAAAAGATCCGTGTTAAGGTACATGTTAGGCAGCCGGTACGAATACTGCGTGATCAGAAGGCAATAATTTGCTGATAATTTGCTGAAAAAACCTCTGAAAGCCAGTAACAACGTAGATTTTGTGTCATTGGCTGTGATCTTGAGAGGATTGGCCCACCTTATTAATGAGAGCAGCCAGATTCGAATGATTTACGAATTTTCTGACTAAACACTGGATTTGGACCGACACCTGCTGACTCGTGGTGGGCAGCCGATCAAGCTGACGAAACTCAGTTTCAAGGTGCTCCAGGCATTGATCCAGGCAGCACCAGCGTTGATCTCACACGATGACCTGATCGACCAGGTCTGGGGACCCAAGCGGGTGATTACGCCCGACAACCTTTCCCAAAGAATGAAGATGCTGAGGCAGAGCCTGGGTGATGATCCCAATCAGCCCATCTACATCGAGGGCGTGCGAGGGGAAGGCTATCGCCTGGTTCCCGAAGTTAAAATCAAGTCTGCACGGACATCCAGCCGTTCATCCAGGCAACCCCTGTCCTCACGTTTGCTTGCGAGCCTGGTTGTGTTGGCGTTGGCTCTGGGGTACATCGTTTTCGACAAGTTCGTGCTCGACCCAGTCGAAGATGAACAACTTGCCCAGTCGGCGCGTCAGGAAAGCCACGCTGCCGCTCGAACTGAATCACACGATGAGAATTCCATTGCTGTACTGCCCTTTGATAACCGCAGCAGCCGCGAGGAAGACCAGTTCTTCACTGACGGCA
>DATCZY010000108.1:0-2014 GCA_036525655.1 Lysobacterales bacterium
CCCGAATCGGAAACAACCCTTTCATCCACGACATCGGCAACACACGTGACGACGGATTCCGAGTTTCTTTGGATCGGGTGTATTTTAAATTCGACCCGTTCTTTACCATTTTCTGTAAAAGGCCGAACCTCGAATGCATGCAAAGCCGAGGTGCGGGCGCCGGTATCGACCTTGGCCTTGATGGCCGGTAAACCAAGCTCCGGCAGTCCGATCCATTCGCGCCATCCGAGGGTTAGAATCTCTTCAGGCATCATGACCGGTGCGCCCTCTGGATAAAATATTCAGTATCAGAAATCATAAAATTTATTCCCGTCAAAACCGACGCCGTGTGAGTCGAAAAAACGTTTCAAACATCAAGGCAAACTTTGCGCTACGTATACACAAAAGTGAAGAAAAAGAATACCTTTTTCGGCCAAACACGGGTGCAGGCTTGCCGTAAAAATATCCGTTGCGTTGTCATGGACCTTCCCTGGGTGACCCACGCAGGACGGGGGGCGTAGGGCGTTCCTGCCTTGCGGACTTAAGGGGTGGAAACGTGACGTAATAAGTCGTCGCAAGTAGACCTTCTGATTAAAACTTCTCAAGCGCCAGGTATCATCATAACAGGTTGCCGGCGCCTTACTCGATGGTCTGAATTTTCACACGGCTGCCATCTTCGACGTCATCACCCGGATGGTTGATGACGATGTCACCTTCATTCAAGCCATCGAGGACCTCGGCAATCAAACCATTGCGCTGACCGACCTTGACGGTTTGCCGGTTGGCCCGGCCGTTTTTGACAAGGAAAACGGCCCAACCGTCATCGTAGCGGAACAGGCTGCTGGCGGGTACCTGTAAGACCTCGTCGCCGTGCCACAGGATAAACCGCGCCTCGACACGATAACCATCGCCCAGGCGGCTCCATTGCTCCGCCGGTGAGGTGAAGTCGGAAATCACCAATACGCGCTGTTCCTCCACGCCGAGGGCGGAAATCTTGGTAAAGCCCACCGGCTCCACCGTGCGTACCTTGCCTTCCAGGGGCTGCTCCCCGCCCCAGCGCTCGAACAGGACCTTCATGCCCGGTTTTATTTTTACCGCGTCCGCGGAAAGCACATCCACCTCGATTTCCAGGGCCAGCGGATCACCCACTTCCATCAATGTTTCGCCGGTGCGCACAGGGCCTTCACATTCATGGCCGAGCTTGAGAATTTTACCGGTGATGGGTGAGTGCACCTGGACTCGCTCGGCCGGCTGCTGCGTATCATCTGTGCCGGACTCGAGCACGCTCCTGGCGGCTTCCAACTCGTAACGGGCCACATCGACATTGAACCTCGCCGAGCGTTGATTGGCGGCAGCGGTGCTGTCCGCGGCGACCGCCTTGTCGTATGTGTCCTTCGAGATAACGCCCTTTTCCATCAACGGATGCAGACGCTTGAGCTCGTTGCTGGCCAGTTGCGCTGCTGTTTCAGCGGCACCGGCATGCTCTTCCGCCGCTTGCAAAGCGAATTTGGCCGCTTCTACTTTTGCCTCGGCCTGGCTGCGGCTGCGGGCATCGAGCACCTGCGGGGCCAGCGGTGAAATACCCAGCAACACCTCGCCCTGCTCAACGCTATCGCCGACATCGAGATCGAGCCTGCAGGTCACGCCATCCACCGGAGCCGCGATCACATAACGGTCGATAACCCGTGTGCGGCCTTCTTCTTCAATGGTGACGGTGAGCGGCGCGCGTATCGCCGTGGTCACCTCGACAAGCACCGGCTGCGCCCAGAAACCCCAGGCCAACATGAGCAGTATCATGACCGAGATGACGATAATCACGGGATGTTTTCGCAACAATGTCAGCATCGATTTACTCCTTGGTCTTTAGCACTGCCACCATATCGAGATGGGCGATATTCCGCCAGATCATCAGCGCCGAAATGACCGATGATGCAATCACCACCAGCGCCGCAAAGGCAAAGACATGCCAGCCCAGCACCAGCGGTATGCGATAGAGGTCGGTATCAAATTTAATGGCCATGTAAAAACACAGGCC
>DATCZY010000109.1:0-2363 GCA_036525655.1 Lysobacterales bacterium
GGCGACCTGTACCTGAATGCAGGAGGTGAGGCCAGCGGCGTTTCCAGTGGTCTGATAGACCCGGAGACACTGGTGACCACGGTATCCGCCATCGTCCGCCGCAACCCTGAAATCCAGGTGCTGGTGGCGGGTGACAAGGCCGTGGGTTATGGACACATCTACGCCGCAATGGTGCTTTTGCAAAAGGCAGGCGTGACCAAAGTGGGTCTGATGAGCGACCCGCTCGAGTCCCTCGAGAGCCAGGGCGGGGGCTAATCGTTAGATGCGTGAACTTTGGGAACAAACCAAAGCCTTTAGCCTGGCAGTTGCGGTTCATGTTTTAATGGCCGCGCTGGTTGTCCTCGGCACCATGACGTGGAAACCTTTCAAGCCTCCTGCATTGACCGGTATGACCATTGAAGCCGTGATGGTGGACACCGGCGCGATCAAGCAGCGTCAGGAACAAGCCCGGCAGGAAGCGGAAAAAGCGGCCGCGCAAAAGGTCGAAAAAGACCGTCGCGAAAAGGAACTCAAGGCCCGCAAGGAGCGTGAGCAACGCGAAAAACTCGAGCAGGAAGCGGCCGAAAAACAACGCCAGAAAGACCTGGCGGCTAAAAAACGCCAGGAAGATCTGCGTCTTCAGGAATTGCGCAAGAAGCAGGAGCAGGACCGTAAAGAGCAGATCAACAAACAAAAGCAAGAGCTGGAAGAGGTCCGCAAGAAGCGCGAAGAGGCCGCCCGCCTGCGCAAGATAGAAGAAGAGCGCCTCAAGCAACTGGATGCACGCAAGAAGTCGGAGGCTGAAGCCCAGCGCCAGGCAAAAGCCGAGGCTGATATGCGTCAGCAAATGGCCAACGAACAGGCGGAGTTCAGGGCGGGTCAGCTTGCGACCAAGGGCGAGGAGTATTACGCGGCGATCCAGTCACAGGTCACCAATAACTGGTACCGCCCGCCGACCGCGCGCCCTGGTTTGCGGTGCAGGTTGAAAATCGTGCAAATACCTGGTGGCGAGGTCATTTCGGCCGCGATCTCCGGTAGTTGCAACGCCGATGAGGCGACCCGCCGCTCGCTGGTAGCGGCCGTTGAACGCGCGGGCACTTTGCCTTACCGTGGTTTTGAAGAAGTTTTTGAACGCGAGATTGATTTCATATTCACCTATGACGATGATTAATATTATGCAAAAAATTATTTTTACCCTGTTATTCCTGCTGGTTTCACAATTGGCCCAGGCCAAACTTGAAATAGAAATCATTCAGGGCAACGCCAGCGCGCTACCCATCGCGATCATACCCATGCAATGGCTCTCCACCGATCCGCGTCCGGAGACCGGTGTGGCGGAGGTCGTATCTTCCGATTTATACCGTTCCGGTCTGTTTGACCCGCTGGACGAAGAGGATATGGTTGACCGGCCGGTCGATGCGGAGTCGATACGTTATGGCACCTGGCGACTTTTGAAGGTCGATTACCTTGTCATCGGACAGGTCAGGGACGCGCCGGGCGGCAATGGTTACGACATCGTCTACCAGTTATTGGACGTGCATACCCAGGAAGCACTGCTGTCGCAGATCACCACGGTGGGTCTCGGCGACCTGCGGTTTGGCGCGCACCGGGTCGCTGACGCCATCTATGAAAAACTGACAGGTGTGCCAGGCGCCTTCTCGACACGTATTGCCTACATCTCGGCAACGGGTGAGGGCAATGACCAGAATTACCAGTTGTTCGTGGCGGATGCCGATGGTTTCAACCCGCAGGCGGTAGTTGGTTCACCCGAACCGTTGTTGTCACCCAACTGGTCGCCGGACGGGCAGAGGCTGGCGTACGTGTCCTTCGAAAAGGGGAATTCGGCCATCTATGTACAGAATGTGGCCACCGGCCAACGCGAACTGGTGTCATCCGGCAAGGGCATCAACGGCGCCCCGGCGTTCTCACCGGACGGACGTTACATGGCCATGACGCTATCCGCATCGGGCAACCCAGAGATATACATCCGTGACCTGGCCACAGGCCAGAAACGCCAGTTGACCGAGCACTGGGCCATCGATACTGAAGCGGCCTGGGCCCCCGACAGCCAGTCGCTGTATTTCACCTCCGATCGTGGCGGAAAACCGCAGATTTACCGTGTTCCTGTAACCGGTGGAAACCCAAGCCGCGTAACGCTGGAAGGGGAATATAATGCGCGCGCAAGTATTTCGCCTGATGGAACCCGAATTGCTATGGCGCATGGACGGGGAAACGAGTATCGTATAGCTGTTCTGGATACAGATAGTGGGCGTATGCGTATTCTGACGCCAGGCGTGCTGGATGAGTCACCCAGTTTCGCGCCGAATGGCAGCATGATTCTCTATGCGACCCGCGAGGGCACCAGGGGCGTGCTTTCCGCGGTT
>DATCZY010000110.1:0-14177 GCA_036525655.1 Lysobacterales bacterium
GAGGGGACTTCAAGAACCACCTTGTCGGTTTCAAGATCGACCAGGTTCTCATCCCTGCGGATGCTGTCACCGGGTTTCTTATGCCACTTGGCGATCGTTGCGTCTGCGACGGATTCTGGCAAAACCGGAACTTTGATTTCTGTGCTCATCGTCTTCCTCTTTTGGGCTCAGCCTGGCTTCTGAATACGGCTGCCAAGCCCGGATATTTAATAAGAAATTGCTGCTCGATCTATTTCCAACACCTAATTTTACGGTTTTTCTCCACCGCCCGGGGTGATGGCCTCTTTAACCAGCTTCTGTTGCTCTTCGATATGGACGGAATAGTAGCCCACCGCAGGGGAAGCCGAGCTCGGCCGGCCCGCATAAAACAGCGTTTGCTCCTCGTGCATATGGGCAAGCAGGTTATGCATGGTCTGGTACCAGGCGCCCTGGTTCCTCGGTTCTTCCTGGCACCAGGCTATTTCGCAGTTGGACGGGTAGCTGTCAAAAATGAAAGTCAGCTCCTGGTGCGGGATCGGGTACAGCTGCTCGACACGCACCACAGCGATATCCTGTGTTGGCGCCGCATTGAGAGCGTCCATCAGGTCGTAGTAAACCTTGCCGGAGCACAGCACCACGCGTTTGACCTTGCTCTTGTCAGTGATGCGATCGTCGTCAATGACCAGTTGGAATCCGCCGGAGGTCAACTCTTCCAGGCCCGACGTGGACGCCTTGTTTCTGAGCAGACTCTTGGGTGTCATGACGATGAGCGGCTTACGTGTATTCATCAACACCTGCCGGCGGATCATGTGGAACATCTGCGCGGGTGTCGTCGGTATGCATACCTGTATGTTGTCGTTTGAGCACAGCTGCATAAAGCGCTCCAGACGCGCACTCGAATGCTCTGGTCCCTGGCCTTCATAACCGTGCGGCAGGAACAATACCAGGCCGCATAAGCGGCCCCACTTCGCTTCGCCGGAACTCAGGAACTGGTCGATGACGACCTGCGCACCGTTGGCGAAATCGCCAAACTGGGCTTCCCAGATGACCAGCGTTTCAGGCGCCGCGGTCGCGTAACCGTATTCGAATCCGAGCACGGCCTCTTCGGATAACAGTGAGTCGATGATATGCACATCTACCTGCGGGTTGATCTCTTCCAGCGGTGTGTGCGTTGTACCGTCAACCTGGTTATGCAGTACGGCGTGGCGATGGAAAAAAGTGCCGCGGCCGGTATCCTGGCCGACCAGGCGTAAACCGGTGCCGGTCCTGATCAGGCTGGCATACGCCACGGTCTCGCAGAAACCCCAATCCAGGCGCTGTTTGCCGCGTGCCATCTTGCGCCGGTCGTCGATGATTTTCTTGACCCTGGGATGAAGCACGAAATCCTCCGGCAACTGCGTCATTTTTTCTGCCAGCCGTTTGATTTCAGGTGCTTCAACGCCGGTTTTTATACCGCTGCCGGTGTAACCTTCGCCATGATTGAAAATCTGCCATTTGGCCGCATGCTTGTTGGTGCGCGGATGTGATTCGACATCCGCCACCTGCTCTCCGTCATCCAGTTTGCGCCGGTATTCATCCATCAGCAGTTGCGGATAATCGGGTTCGATTATCTTGCGCTTGATCAGATCCTCGGCGTATTTTTGCCGGGTGGTTTGCAGACCACGAATGATCTTGTACATCATCGGCTGGGTCGCCGAAGGTTCATCCGCCTCGTTGTGTCCGTGCTTGCGGTAGCAATACAGGTCGATGACCACGTCGCGGTTAAACTGCTGGCGGAAATCACAGGCAATTTTCATCACGTGGTGTACCGCTTCCGGATCGTCGGCATTGACGTGGAAAATCGGTGCGTGGACCATCTTGGCGATCGCCGTGCAATACAGGGTCGAGCGCGTGTCCAGCTTGTTGCTGGTGGTGAAACCTATCTGGTTATTGATGACGATATGCATCGTGCCGCCGACGGCAAAACCACGCACTTCGGACATCTGGAACAGTTCCATGACCACGCCCTGGCCGGAAAAGGCAGCATCACCGTGGATCAATATGGGCATGACCGTGTCCAGCGTGGTGTCCCTGCGCCGGACCAGGCGCGCACGTGCAGAACCCACCACGACCGGGTTGACGATTTCAAGATGTGACGGATTGAATGCCAGCGCCATGTGTACTTCGCCGCCCGGTGTCTGAATATCCGAGGCGAAGCCGAGGTGATATTTGACATCACCCGGACGGTCCGGATTGCTTTCACCGTGATTGCCCTCGAATTCATCGAACAACATCGAGGGGGACTTGCCGAGGATGTTGACCAGGACGTTCAAGCGCCCCCGGTGCGCCATGCCGATGACGACTTCCTCGACGTTGTGGGCGCCGGCGTAAAGTATTGTTTCGTGTAATAGCGGGATCAGGCTGTCACCGCCTTCGAGAGAAAATCTTTTCTGACCCACGTAACGTGTGTGCAGGTACTTTTCCAGACCCTCGGCCGCCGTCAGCATTTGCAGTATGCGCAGGCGGTCAGCATCGTTGACGCTGTAAAAGCCCTCCGACCCCTCCAGCTTTTCGCGCATCCAGTCACGCTTCGCGGTATCGACCATATGCATGTATTCGGTACCGATGCTTTTGCAATAAACGCGCTCGCACAACTCGATGATATCCTTGAGTTTCATGCGTGGCGATGCAACCGCCAGCGAACCCGTATCGAACTCGTGTTCGAGGTCTGAATCATTCAGGTCATGAAAATCGAGTTTTAGATCGGCGACCGGTGCGTGGTGCGGTCTGCCGAGCGGATCCAGTTGCGCGACCTCATGTCCGCGGATACGGTAGGAGTTGATCAGGCGCGATACGCTGGCCTGCTTGTGGTCGGTGAACTCGGTACCGGTTGCGGGGTATCCCTTGGTGCTCAAAGGCAGGTTGCGAAAACGCTCCTCGACCCGGATGTGACCGGTTTCCGGAACTTCCGGAGCGGGCATGGATTCGAAATATTTGCGCCATTGCTCCGGTACCTTGAGCGGGTCTTCCAGCCACGTTTCGTACCAGGTTTCAATGTATGACGCATTGCCACCATAAAGGTGCGAGGTCAGGTATAACTGCTCCAGTGTTGAGCTCACGATTTCTTTGCCTTCCGGATTCTGCCAGTTAACGAAATACGGTGTTGAATCTCAAGGATACAACGCCTCAAAATGCCTTGCATGATCATTCTATAGCCTAGCCATCCAGTATAACTGACTGGGGATAATGATGGCACATGCATTGTGTTGATGTTGCGGTTTTTTAAGCAATTGTGCCCCGGGTGTCGCGATGCGAGAGGGATCAATTCGCGGTCGTCAGCAGAAAATGGCCGTTGTTGATCAGGTTTGTCAGGGTGTGCAGTGACGCCTGGTCCAGCATGGCGGCGCTGATTCGGGGTTGTTCCCACTCACACAGGCGCTCGGCGAGTTCGATGCTGCAGTCATAGGCCTGGCCGGCGGCGTACAGGCGGGCACCGGGTGTATTTTCAATCCAGGTCAGGCGTGTCCACGGGTTGCGCAACAACCGGGCGCCGGTCTGCAGCGCCTTGAGCAGACTTTCGGGTTGGACGGACACCGGTGATGGCATCGGGTCATGCGCGAGTCTGAAACGGCTCATAAAGGCCGCCAGGTAGTTATGCAGGTTCTGGCTTTCCTCAAGACCGGCAAGCATCAATTTGCGCAGGTTCTGCAGTGCTCTGTGGTCTATTTCACCGGCCCGGCTGACGGCTTCCAGCCCCGGGTCGGTATACCTTCCACCTTCATCGTCAGAGAAGGCCAGCCACTCACCCAAACCCTGCAACAGGTCCGCCCCGGAGGGTGCACGCGAGCCGATGGACCAGGTCATGCCGGGTTCCAGTGCGATGCCGTGATGGGCAACATTGGGTGGCAGGTAAAGCATATCACCCGGTTCGAGCACCCATTCCTGTTCCGGACTAAAGTGTTTGAGGATGTTTATCGGGCAATCCTCGAGCAATTCCGGGTCGAACACACTGGCAATTTGCCAGCGGCGTTGCCCCTGCGCCTGTAGCAGGAATACGTCGTACTGATCGACATGTGGACCCACAGAACCACCTGCGGCGGCGAAACTGATCATCAGGTCATCGAGCCGCCAGCTGGGGATAAAACTGAATTGCTGCATCAGCGATTGCAACGGTTCGTAATGCTTCTCCACGTCCTGTACCAGCAACGTCCAGTTCTTTTCCGGCAAAGCGGAAAAATCCCGCTCGCTGAAAGGCCCGTGTTCGACGCTCCAGTCTGCCGCCTCGAGGGTGCCCTTGATCAGTCGTGACTCGGCCATTTCCTCACAGGCCAGACCGGCCAGATCATCGCCGTCAAGCAGCGGTGTAAAACCTGGAATGGCCTGGCGGATCAGGCAGGGTTGTTTTTGCCAGTACTGTTCGAGGAACTGTGCAGCACTCAACGTGCCCAGCGGTGCGCTCATGAACCATCCCGGCCGAGGGAGCGGGCCATTTCTGCGGCGTTACCGGTATAGGCAGCGGGTGTCAGTTCCAGCAGTTTCTGTTTGGCTACGGCCGGTATGTCCAGCGACCGGACAAATTGCACCATGATTTCGGCGTTGATCGCCTTGCCGCGTGTCAGCGCTTTGAGTTGCTCGTAGGGGTTTTCAATGCCGTACAAACGCATCACGGTCTGGATAGGTTCGGCCAGCACCTCCCAGCTTGCGTCGAGATCTTCCGCGACTTTCCGTGTGTTGATTTGCAGCTTTCCCAGGCCTTTGAGCAGGGAAGAATAGGCGATCATGCCATGACCTGCCGTGGTGCCAATCGTGCGCAAAACGGTAGAATCCGTCAGGTCCCGTTGCCAGCGCGATATGGGCAGTTTTTCTGCAAGGTGGCTGAGCAGGGCATTTGCAACACCGAGGTTGCCCTCGGCGTTTTCGAAATCAATCGGGTTGACCTTGTGCGGCATGGTAGACGAACCAATCTCCCCCTCGACGGTTTTCTGTTTGAAATAGCCAATGGAAATATAGGCCCAGATATCCCGGCACAGATCAATCAGGATGTCGTGGTAGCGGATCAGCGTGTGGAAGCTTTCGGCCATCCAGTCATGTGGTTCGATCTGCGTGGTCCAGGGGTTCCATGTCAGGCCCAGCGACTCAACAAAACCTTGCGCAAACGCCGGCCAGTTCACCTCCGGACAGGCGGTGATGTGGGCGTTGAAATTACCGACCGCACCATTGATTTTGCCGAGTATGGGCTGTTGGGACAATTGTGCGGACTGGCGTTGCAAGCGCACAGCCACGTTGGCTATTTCCTTGCCCATTGTCGTGGGTGAAGCGGTCTGTCCATGCGTGCGTGAGAGCATGGCCACATCGGCATAGTCACTCGCCATGCGCCTGAGCGTGTTGTCGAGATCTGTAAAAACCGGCAGCAGTACCTGTTCGCGCGCATCCAGCATCATCAGTGCATAGGAGAGGTTGTTGATGTCCTCCGAGGTACAGGCGAAGTGCAGGAATTCCGACAGGCCGGCCAGTTCATCCTGTTCTGCGAAGCATTCCTTGAGGAAGTACTCAACCGCCTTGACATCGTGGTTGGTGGTCGACTCGATGGTCTTGACCCGTTGCGCCGCTTCCACACCAAAATCCTTGATCAGCTTGTCGAGGAAGGCGTTCGCCGTTTCGCTGAGGTTTGGAACCTGCGTAAACATGGGATTGTCGGCAAGCGCCTGAAACCAGCGGACCTCTACAATCACACGGTAACGGATCAGGCCGTATTCGCTGAAAATTTCACGTAAACCGGCAGTGCGACCGGCATAACGCCCGTCGACAGATGAAATTGCGGTAAGGGAAGTAAGCTGCATGATTTTTTAACTCTTTTTAAGGCCGCATAATGATACCACCGTGACCTGTACAAGTGACCATCGGTAGATGTTTTTCGCAGCCGGAATGCATAATTCGTGAACACGACAATGGGCAAGACCGCTTGTGCGGGTTTGCTGTTTTGGCCTGGTATACGGCGGCTGCATGAATTCCGGGACAGGCATATGCCAGGAGCGTATTGTAATAGACTTGCACCAGGTGGCTTTTACCTGGAATTTGACTGGAGTTATAAAAATGAACGAGACGCGTACCGAACGGGATACGATGGGTGAGTTACAGGTGCCGGCTGACGCATTGTGGGGTGCACAGACACAACGTGCGGTGAATAATTTTCCGGTCAGCGGCATCCCCATGCCCGCGGCCCTGATCCGTGCATTGGGTCTGATCAAGTCGGCGGCGGCAGGTGTCAATCGCGACCTCGGCCTGCTGGATGCTGACCTCGCCGAGGCCATCGTTGCGGCAGCCGGCAAGGTATCCGCCGGAGAGGTGGATGCGCATTTTCCGATCGATGTTTTCCAGACGGGATCCGCTACCAGCAGCAACATGAACGCCAACGAGGTCATCGCCCACCTTGCGGCTCAACAGGGCGTCAAGTTGCACCCCAATGACCATGTGAACATGGGTCAGAGCTCCAATGACGTGATTCCAACAGCCATCCAGGTCAGCGCCTGTCTCGAAACCAGTGAAGCGTTGTTGCCGGCATTACGGCATTTGCAGCAGGTACTGGACAAAAAGGCCACCGAGTTGAAAAACGTGGTCAAAACCGGTCGCACACACCTGATGGACGCGATGCCGGTGACTTTTGGGCAGGAACTGGGTTGCTGGTCACAACAGATCCAATCGAATATCGAGCGCATCGGCAGCGCCCTCGAGCGTCTGAAGCAATTGCCGCAAGGCGGTAGCGCTGTCGGTACGGGTATCAACACCCATCCCGAGTTCGGGCCGCGCATGGCGGCGGCATTGGCCGCGTCAACCGGTTTTGGGTTTGCTTCAGCCACGAATTATTTCGAGGGTATCAGTTCGCAGGACGCATCGGTCGAATTGTCCGGGCAGCTTAAAACCCTGTCCTGTAGCCTGATGAAAATGGCCAATGACCTGCGTTGGATGAATTCGGGACCACTGGCCGGTATAGGTGAGATAACCCTGCCTGCATTGCAGCCCGGTTCTTCTATCATGCCGGGAAAGGTAAACCCTGTCATTGCCGAGGCGGTTTGCATGGTTTGCGCCCAGGTCATAGGCAATGACAGCGCCATTACCATCGGTGGCCAGGCGGGTAACTTTCAGCTCAACGTGATGTTGCCGATGATCGCACACAACCTGTTACAGAGCATCGGTTTGCTGGCCAATTCCAGCCGTTTGCTGGCTGATTCCGCCATCAGCGGGTTTGCGGTTAACCTCGATACGATCAAGGATTCGCTCGAACGCAACCCGATCCTGGTCACCGCCCTGAACCCGGTGATCGGTTACGAGTTGGGTGCGGCAACTGCCAAGCGGGCTTATAAAGAAGGCCGGTTGATCCGTGATGTGGCCAGGGAAACCACCGGTCTCTCCGATGCGGAACTGGAACGTTTGCTGGACCCGCTTGCACTCACCCGGGGCGGCATCAGGGGCTGAAGCAATTGTGGCCGGCGGATGCGTATGCTGGCCGCTGGTCGTTGGCCACGGCATTTCAATACCCTGATCTGGAGGTCGCCTTCATTCGCGGTAAGCTGCAGCCGTAATGCGGCGGGTGACGAGGCGCTTGCGGCCTGACGGTCACGGAACAGAAAGACGGCTTTTTGAGTGTGTTCCGCGGCGAGTTGCAAACGCCTCAGTTCACCGAAAGACAGGGCATTGGGCCAGGCCAGCACGGCACCGCCGGATAGACCGCGTACGACCTGTTCACAGGCCCACAATGATTCGCCCCGGTTCTGTGTGCGGATCAGCAACAGCTTCTCCAGCGCCAGGCCGTAGCCATGCAGGGCAGCCGGGTAGGGTATCCACGGCGGGTCGATCATGCTTATCCAGTGGTTTTCCCTGCTCATGCGCGCCAGTGCCGGTAACAACAGGCTCATTTCCCCGCAGCCGGCCGTCTCATTGACAAGCTCGGTGACCGCACCCAGCGGCCAGCCACGGCCGGGCAGCGCATCGTCGAGGGCGACGTGGCCGGTGCTGAGCGTGGGTATGCGGTGCTCGACCTGTTTGCCGCGCCATAGCAACGGGTGCGAAGCCAATGCCGTTGTTGAAGAGGAAGGGGGTGATGCCATTGCTCAGTTTTCCATGCGGGGCCGTATCACCCCCACGGCCAGGCCCTCGATGACAAGCGACTGGCGGCGCAGGTCGACCAGCATGGGCTGGAAATCCGGGTTTTCGGGTAACAGGCTGACCTGGTGACCGTTACGTTCGAAACGTTTGACAGTGACCTCGTCATCCAGGCGTGCGACGACAATTTGCCCGTTCCGGGCTTCGGGTGTGCGGTGTACCGCCAACAGATCACCGTCGAGGATACCGGCATTGAGCATGCTGTTGCCTTCAACACGCAAGAGATAATGTGGCCGGGATGAGAACAGGGATGGATCGACCCTGTATTCATTTTCAATATTTTCCTGCGCCAGGATCGGGCTGCCGGCGGCGACCCGCCCGACCAGTGGCAGGGGGGTGCGCAAGGCGCTTAGCGGCGGCAGGTTGGAGGGCGACAGGCTGGTCAGCGTGATACCACGGGAGCGCCCCGCCTCGATCCGGATCACACCTTTGTGCTCGAGCGCACGCAAATGGCTTTCAGCGGCGTTGGGCGACCGGAACCCGAAGTGTTTTGACAGGTCATTTCTGGTTGGAGGAAATCCTTCAGAATCAATATGATCTGATATAAATGTGAGAATTTCTTTTTGACGTTTGGTTAAGGGTTTTTCGGTCATGTCGGCAGCCTTTTCATATACTGTAAATATATACAGTATTTTGATTTTATTCAACTGCTGAACAATACCCGCCCAGAACCCGTGTGGCTGTTGCCTGATTCCCCGGGGCCTGCCCGTGCCTCCTTGTCACACACAATGATTCGCAGGCTGCGGGTCTGTTATGCAAAAGGCTGCTTAAAAAGGCAATTCCAGCGCATCGTTGATAAAGTGATTGAGCGCAGCTACCGTGCCGAAAACACTGGCAGACTCGGTTACCAGTGCAGGGCTGAGCGCCAGTTTTGCATCGAAGGCGGTCATCACGTAAAAACTTTTGCGCTTCAGGTCTTCGATGTGCCTGGCATCGACCGTGTAACCGCGTGGTGGGCGCTGCAGTGCATCGCCCTGTATGCCCCCCATGCGTTTGATATCAGCAGACTGGCCCAACGCTTCCCAGGCCGCAGGGTTGTCGGCGATGAATTCACGTATCTGGCCCAGTTGTTTGGCCGGCGGACGCCATATGCCGCCGCCAATGGAGATACCGTCGGTTTCGATGTGCAGGTAAAAGCCGGGGGCGTGGGCGTCGCGGCCCGCCTGGTGCCTGAAATGGCAGGCGGCATGGGTTTTGTAAGGGGTTTTGTCATTGGAAAAACGCGTATCCCGGTAAACACGGAACATCGAACCGCCATGCGGTCGCGGGTCGGCATTGTAATAAGGCGAGATGGATTCGAGGTGCGGCGCAATACTCCTGATGAAATCGCACATCGGGTTAACGACGGATTCCTGGTAACGGCTTTTGTTGGCGTTGAACCAATCACGGTTGTTGTTTTTCTTGAGTTGATTAAAAAAAGTGAAAAAGCCCTTGGGGAAACCGTTAAATTCTGACATATCTATTGTTGACACCTGTATTGGCGGTTAAAAAAACACCTGGTTTATTAAGGGCTGCCCGAATCAGGGCCGGTAATACGGATAACGCCAATAGGGTCCGTAATACGGGTAATGCCAATAATAGGGCGGGTACATACCGTAATAATCATAGTAGACCCTGTCAACGCGTTCGGGCCACAGAATCATGAATTCGATATCAACCACCGGAAAATGATAATCGTATTCACCCACCTTGCGTATATCCATGTGGATGATCTTGCCGGTCAGTGTTACTTCGCGGCCTTTTTCAAATATTTCAGGGTCATAAAAGCCCCCTTTGCAGGCGATGAACCTTCCGCTGGCCTGATCGGTGTCCTGCGGGCGCATCGATGTTTGCAGTCTGCGCGATAGAATTTCAAAACAGGTGTAGTTGTTTTCCGGCCGGGTTTCAAGTATCACGCCACCCCAACGAACCGGGGTTTGCAGGTTTGCTTCGCTGGTGTTGTCCGGTGTCAGCGAAACGTATTCGCCCTTGAGTTGTTCCGGGATGGTCGTACATGCGGAGAGCAAAAAACCGGTTATCATGACGAGGCCGGCGGTATAGATCGTGCGGTTCATTACAATCCTCCAGTACATCGGTAACGGTGTATAAACCTGAACATTATCAGGACGTTGATTTTGGCTCAAAGCGCCTGATCAGGTCCGTCAGTTCCTCCTGGTTGCCCGAGTCCCGTGAATAACGACACGCGGTATAGAGCTCGGCAATCCTTAATATAACATCTCCCTTGTATTTCAATTGACCCGCTGCATTTGCACCGAGTTCCATGGCCGCCATCGAGGGGTGCGAAACAAATCCGGCCTTGTTGAGCTTACGGGTAAACTGCTTCCACAAACGCACAAGCGGGTCCGGGTTTCTGGATGAGCGGAATTTCAATAGAAATGGCACCAGCATGTAAATGATGGCCCCAACGACAATGATGACGGCAATCAGGGCGAGGACCAACTTGGCCGGGCCGAGTATTTCCCAGCCAAAAATCGAAAATAATCGTGATTGGCGGTCGGCGCCGAAGGCTATCACCCAGTTGTTCCAGCCGCGCTGGAAAAGGTCGAAGGTGTTGCGTGCATTCCTCAGCCATTGAAAATCGAGTAAAAAGCGCCGCTGCTCGAGGGACTCCACCGCGCCCTGTTCCACGCGATCCGGCGCGACCGCGGCGGTGGGATCGATACGCGTCCAGCCGGAGCCACGCACCCAGACCTCCGACCAGGCATGGGCATCGGACTGCCTGACCAGTACATACGAGCCGATGCCGTTGAAGTAGCCGCCCTGGTAACCGGTGACCACGCGCGCCGGGATACCGGCCATGCGCATCATCACTGTGAATGCCGATGCATAGTGCTCACAGAACCCTTCGCGGGTGTCGAACAGGAACTCATCCACCGTGTGCCGGCTGAGCAAGGGCGGATTCAGGGTGTAGTGAAATTCCTGTTGATTGAAATACGCCAGGGCCCGGCTGATGATCTCGGCCTCGCTGCCGGCCTCGCTGCGCCATGCCGACATCATTTCAGCGGTTCTTGGGTTGAAGCCTTCTGGCAGGTCAAGCGCCGCCTTGAGCAAGGTCTGTCTGAGTACCAGGCTGTCCTGGAAATTCGGGTCGGAGGCCATGACATAGTTGTGCAACTCGGTGACCGGACGGGACGCAATCAACTGGTAGTCGATGGTCATTTTTGTTTTTGCCGGAACCAGCGCAGGATAATCCAGCGCAAATAACCACTTTTGTTCGGTTGGCTCCATCTGGACTTCGTAGCGGAAGGGCGCCTGGTTCTGATCCGGCTTGTTCTTTGCCGGCAGGTTGCGGCTGAAGTAGCTGAGACCCCAGCTGTTGCCGTCGAAATTCCAGAACACGGGTCCGCGCCAGTACAGTTCGCTGTTGCTGGGCATGGCGCCTTCAAACCTGGCGCGAAATGCCGGTGAGTCATCCATGAACAGGCTTTGAATACTGCCCGGTGTCATCGAATCAGACAGACCTGAACGGGCGTCGAGCGCGTCTTCCGGCAAACCCCAAAGCGGGCTGCCCCAGCGCGGAAAAAGCAGGAAAAGCGCCAGGCCGACGGGCAGGGCGAGCGCCATCAGGCCAGCGCCGAAACCCAGTTCGGTTAACAGCTTTCGATCGGTTTCCGGTGCCTTGCCAAGGACCTCGAAAGCTTCACACCGCTGCAGGTAGATGAATGCAATCAACGCGCAGAGCATACAGGCAATAATGTAGGCAATCATCGGAATGCCCTGGGAAAAGAGAAATTGTGTGCCACATAGAAAAAGGCTCAAACTGGCGACGATACGGGCGTCGCGGATGCGAAAGGTCTCCAATAATTTCAAAGACAGCATCAACACCAACATGCTGACGGCCGCCCGTCTTCCCATCAGTCCGCCATAGGTAACGACCAGCGCTGCAACCGCCAGTGCCGTTGCCACGATGCGCAGGAACATCGGCATGGGTTTCCAGTTTCGAAATTCCGCCAGCAAACGCCAGGCGATCGGCAACAGGGTAATCGGTACGAGATGCAGCGGCATGCTGGCCAACTGCGGAATCATACTGATCACCAGGGCGGTCATCACCCACAGGATACTGCGCCGGTCAAGCAAAGCTGTGGGCTTGGATCTCACGGCAAATACAAGGCCAGTGCTTCCAGGCACTGTGAACGGTGGGCCGTGCCTTTACCCGCTGCTATCAGCGTGCCGGGAAGTTTCAGGCTGTATGCAAGCTGCTTGTGGTCCGCGGCGACAACCCACGCGGTAAGAATGGAAAGGCGTTTTTCAACATCATCACCCTTTAACAGGTCCCAGTCGAGTTCGCAGGCATCCTCGCGCGGGATTTCCATTTCCAGGCTGTAAAGCTCGTCATGGCGGGCGCTGGCGCGCCAGGCAACACGCTGCATTGAATCGCCCGGTTGATATTTGCGTAAACCGTGCACCTCGTCACCATCACCTTTTGTCGCCTGGCCCAATTGACCCTGACCCGTCTTGGGCAATGGCGGTGCTTTTCTGGCGGGAGCCGGGTAGACCAGGCAGCGGGTGCGGGGGAAAATCCAGGACCAGGCTTTGAAAAGCCCGAGTGGAAAGCGCGTTTCCAGTCGAAACAAAGGCATTTCGAGCCAACCGCGCTTCAATGTCGGATGCTTGAGTATGAAAGGAGTGCAGCTATTGAGCTTGAGATCCCTGCAGTCCTGGGCGTGTTTGAAACCGGCCTGGACCGCAAAGCGCTGGCGGTCCTCGCCGTTGGAAACAAAAACGCGGAAGCGCGCGTCTTCACCGCAAAACACAGGCTCGCAATAAACACCGTCAATGCTTAGCCCCGACAGGTTTCGGTAGGCAATCAAGGTGGTGAGCTGGGCGATGGTGCCAAGCAGAAATACCAGTATCAGGGCCATGTTGTTATTAAAATTCAAGCCGCCGAGCGCCATGAAAACCAGCATGATCCCGAAGCCCCAGCCAAACTTCGTTGGCAGCACAAAGATGTGGCGGTACTCCAGTTCGAACGGCGGTGTCAGGGGCCCGCGCTTGGCATGAATGCGCCGTTTGACCCAGCCTGAAATGTTATCTCGGATAGATCGGGAAGCGGGTGGGACGGCGGCCGTTGCCATCGGTTGGCTCAGGGGATCGCAACCTGGTTCAACAGGTCGGCAATCTGTTCATTGACCGAGGTTTCCATGCCGTGCGGTACACTCATCCGATGGTGCGCAAGACTGGGGAATATGGCTTTAACGTCTTCGGGAATGGCGTAATCCCTGCCTTCGAGGTAGGCAAACGCCTTGCTGCATGCAAGCATGGCAATACCCGCGCGGGGTGAAAGACCGGTTTCGAACCAGCGATTGTTGCGGGTACCCGCCAGCAGTGCCTGTACGTAGTCCAGCAGGGCCGGGCTGACATGCACCTTTTGACAATCTACGCTGAGCAGCATGACGTCTTCCGGGCTGATGACCGGTCGGGTGTCGCTCAGCACCAGTGTCCTGTCGCGGGCGGTTAGCAGTGCGCGTTCAACTTCCGGTTCCGGGAAACCCAGGGAGATGCTTAAAAGAAAACGGTCCAGCTGCGAGTCGGGCAGGGGGAAGGTGCCGCCCAGATCAAGCGGGTTTTGCGTGGCTATGACGAAAAACGGTTTCGGAAGAACGTGTGTTTCACCTTCGATCGTGACCTGGCCTTCGGCCATCGCTTCGAGCAGTGCGCTCTGTGACTTCGGCGTGGCGCGGTTGATCTCATCGGCCAGCACAAGTTGCGCGAAAATCGGTCCGGGGTGGAACTCAAATTTTTCCAGGTCGCGGCGGTAAATGGAAACACCCAGGATATCGGCTGGCAACAGGTCGCTGGTAAACTGGATACGTTGGTAACGCACGCCGATGACAGCTGCCAGCGCGTGCGCCAGCGTGGTCTTGCCGACACCGGGCAAATCCTCGATCAACAGGTGGCCGCGCGCCAGAAGACAGCTGAAGGCAAGCTTCACCTGCTGTTCTTTACCCATGACGATTCTGTTAACGGTATTGACCGCGTGCTTCAAGCGGTCGTGGCGATTGCTGTCCGAAACGGAAGTCTGTAAAGAGGATTCACTCATGATTTCAGGGTTCCAGCAA
>DATCZY010000111.1:0-3515 GCA_036525655.1 Lysobacterales bacterium
GCCGTGAAAAGGAGTTCCTGCTTTCATGAGGTTCCCTATGTTTTATCAATGGATAATAAAATGGACAATATCAGATCAGCCAGTTAAGCGTATAGTCAGGAGTGTCAAAGGAGTGCTTTTAGCTGTGTGACCTTTCTACGCTTCAATTAGGTTGATTGCGACAAGGGCAGCAACTTCAGGGCAAGGCGCCTTATCAAGGGATTCTCTGGCTTATTCTCTGTGAATCTCAACCCATCAAGAATGGTCTAACTCACAGCATTAATTTTAATTAGAGGCACAAAGTGCCAAGGAAGATGACATGTTAAACAGGAAGTTCATACTGGCGATCTCGGTCGCCATACCAGTGATGATTGCCGGCTGCACCACACTGGACCCGTACACACGGGAAGAAAAAACCAGCAATGCCGCAAAGGGTGCCGCAATCGGCGCTGCAGCCGGTGTTGCAATCGGCCTGATCAGCGGCAGCAATTCCGCCGAACGTAAAAAACGCGCCCTGATCCTGGGCGGTGCCGGTGCACTCACCGGTACCGGTGTTGGTTACTACATGGATCAGCAGGAAATGAAGCTGCGCCAGCGGCTCGAAGGGACCGGCGTCAGTGTTACCCGTATCGGTGACAATATTACGCTCAACATGCCGGGCAATATCACCTTCGCGGTCGACAGTGCCGATGTCAGTGCTAATTTCTATGCGATTCTGGATTCTGTCGCACTGGTGCTGAACGAGTTCGAAAAAACGCTGGTCGAAGTGGCCGGCCACACCGACAGCAGTGGTGCTGAACAATACAACCAGCAGCTTTCCCAGCGCCGCGCCGATAGTGTGGCCACTTATTTGCGCTCCAGGAAGGTCACCGGAGAGCGACTCATGGTGATCGGCGCCGGTGAGGCTTACCCGATCGCATCCAATGCCACGCCAGAGGGTCGCCAGTTGAACCGCAGGGTTGAAATTACCATCGTGCCGTTGGCGGACGGTTCCTAGAAAAAAGTTTATTTACAAAAAACGGGGGCGGATGCATTTTTCATTTAAATGTATCCGCCCCTTTTTATCGTGAGTCAGCAAAGATTCTGCGCGACGTTCGGGATATCGTCGGGTACCTTACGCCATTGGGCTAAAACTCGAAATCAATGGTGGCGACCTGGGCATCGCTTACGCCGATTTTCTCCAGGAAGACCTGCCAGCGGGGGTCATCGTGCAACGGGGTGAGCCACAGTTCCTGGCGTGAAAGCCCGATACCGCCCTCGTTCATAGCCACCGCTTTGTCCAGCCATTCAAAAGCCGCATCCTGATCACCGGTCCAGGCATAGACGTGGGCGATTTCTGAAGGCCATTGCTTACCATAGCGCTCGCGTAATTCCGTAAAAGAAGATTCGAAATCCTCTGTGCGACTCAAGGCATGAAAACTCAGTGCACGCCCTTTCAGGGCATACTCCTCGTCTGTATCCAGTAGAAACTCGGCCAATGCGGCGTCCGGCTTGTCAGTAGCCAGGAGCACGACGCCCAGTTTGTAATGACCCGCTGAGATTTCAGGGTTCAGGGTTATCGCGTTTTTGAAGGTTTCCACGGCATCATCAAACCGTTCTGCACAACGGTAATAATCACCCAAATGTAGTTGTAATACCGCATCCACAGGATCCCTGAGAACCGCAGCTTCTCCTAGCCTGACCGAGATATCAAATTTACCCAGTGAGGCTGCAAAATCAGCAACGCCCTGCAATGCGGCAGGGTCATTGGGGTTCAATTCCATGGCGATTTTAAAATGGTTGGCTGCCTTTAAGGTGTCCTGTTCATGAATAAGATATAGAAGACCCAGGCGGGCATGGGCCTCGGCTAAATCAGGATCAAGCTGCAGGGCCATATTCACCGCGTCAACGGCCATTTGCATACCCTCGGCCTCATTCAACAGGCCTTCCACTGCCATGTTGCGGTAGTTACGCGAAATTCCGACCCAGGCCGGCGCATAACCCGGTTCTATTGCCAGCACCTTTTGATATAAATCGACGGCATTCTGGTAAAGGTCGCGGCGAAGTTGATTGGAGATGTGCTGGGCCTGGAGATATAACGCGTAGGCCTCGGAGCTGATCTGCTTGACGTGTGGCGCTTCGCCCAGCAATGTCACTTTCAATGCGGCAACCACGGCGCCGGAGATTTCATCCTGGATGGCGAATACGTCATCCAGCGTTCGGTCATAGGTCTCGGACCAGAGGTGGAAACCGTCATCGGCCTTGATCAGCTGGGCGGTGACGCGGATACGGTTGCCGGATGTCCGCACGCTGCCTTCCAGCACGTGGGCCACGCCCAGTTCCTTGCCCACCTGGTCGATCTTGACGTCCTTGCCCTTGTAGGACCACGCCGAGGTACGCGCCGCCACGCGTAATTCCGGAATTTTTGCCAACAGGTTGAGGAGTTCCTCCGATAGGCCATCGGAAAAGTACTCCTGGTTTTTGTCCGGTGACATGTCCGCAAAAGGTAACACCGCGATCGACTTGTCGTCTTCGGGAGCCTCTTCAGGCTCACTTGCCATCTGTTCGATGGCAGCCTGTTCCGAAGCTGCCTGGGTGGTCGCCTCGACCAGGGCGGCATCGCGTCCCGGGTTCAGTACAAACTTGTCGTAGGCGAAGTAACCCAGCGCCAGCACCAGCACGGCAATAATCGTGTGGTTGAGCTTTTGCCCGGTTTCATGGGTGATGGATTGGGAACGGTCTACTTCGCTTTCACGCTTGAGACCCTCGGGCGTCATCTCAAACGCCCAGGCAAAGAAAATTGCAAACGGCGTGCCGGTTGCCAGCAGCACCAGCACGGTTTTCATTACCCAGTCCGGTGTGCCGAAACTTTCAAATACCAGTTGCAGCACCTGCGCAACCAGCCACGCCACCACCACGTAGGCGATCCCCACCTTGAAGACGTTGCGGCGTTTTAATTCATTGAAAAATGACAAGGGCTGGCTTCTTTATGTCCGCTGTTGCTGTTAAGCATAGTTGTTTCACGAATAAAAGCCAAAAGATTGATGGCGTGTCGTGGTTTGACTGTTGAATGAAAAAATGCACCCTGCCTTTTTTTGAGGTAGCGCCAGGCTGAGAAGCCGACTATTCTCAATAGTAAAAGAATAAAAGGTCAAAATTATGCAGATTGCTTCCCCCAACAACAGAATCGACGCCGTTGATGCGCTGCGCGGCTTTGCACTGGCCGGTATCGTCTTTGCGCATATGATCGAGCAGTTTCTCGGCGCGCCAAGGCCCGAGAGTTGGCCGGTAGAACCGAACGTCCTCGATCACATAGCGATGGCTTTTCACGGCCTATTCGTGATGGGGAAGTTCTTTTCCATATTCGCGGTGTTGTTTGGTATGAGTTTCGCCATCATGATGGGTAACGCAGCCGCCAGGGGACACAGCTTTTCCGGCCGCTTTATCTGGCGCCTGACGATACTGGGGGCCATTGGTTTTGTGCACGCGCTGTTCTATCGCGGTGATATTCTCACCATTTATGTGGCCATCGGGTTTTGCCTGCCGCTTTTTTACCG
>DATCZY010000112.1:0-11531 GCA_036525655.1 Lysobacterales bacterium
GCGCTCTACCTGATGGCGTCGGATTTTCGCGGACCGGGCCGCATCGGAAGACGCTCGGGGAGCGTACTTTTACTGATGTTTATCGGCTATATAGCCCTGGTCTGGATGAGCTCCACCAGGATTCAGATGAGCATTCCGGGCTGATATCTTCCAGTGCAGATAATTTCTATCAATTGCCAGAAATTAATTCGGGTTAGAATACGCCTATGGACAGTATCGCCCTGAAAGAACTGGCCCGGGCCGTCATCAAAACCGAAGCCGCCGCCGTTAACAGCCTGTTATCCCGTATCGACGAGGCATTCGTGGCTGCCTGCCAGCTTATCCTGGATTGCCGCGGCAGGATCGTGGTTCTGGGGATGGGTAAATCAGGGCATATCGCCGGCAAGATTGCCGCAACATTGGCAAGTACCGGCACACCCGCGTTCTTTGTTCACGCAGCGGAAGCTTCACACGGTGACCTTGGCATGATCACCGCCGAGGACGTGGTGCTGGTTCTGTCAAATTCAGGCGAAACCGACGAGGTCAGGCAAATTTTGCCACTGCTCAAGCGCCAGGGTGTGAGCATTATCGCCATGACCGGAAAGCCCTCTTCAACGTTGGCCAGCCACGCGGATGTACACATCAACGTTGCCGTCCATGCCGAGGCTTGTCCATTGGGGCTCGCGCCCACATCAAGCACCACGGCCGCATTGGTTATGGGAGATGCACTGGCGGTTTCGCTGCTTGAAACCCGTGGCTTCACAGCCGAGGACTTTGCCCGTTCGCATCCGGCCGGCCAACTCGGCAAGCGTTTGTTGCTGCATATTCATGACATCATGCACACGGGCGATGAAATACCGCTGGCGCCTGCCACTGCCAGCCTCTCCGAAGCAATCGTGGAGATGACCCGCAAAAGACTGGGCATGGTTGCAATTACCGACAGCGAAATGAAGGTTCAGGGTGTTTTCACCGACGGCGACCTCAGAAGGGCGCTGGAGCATGAAATCGATCCGCACAAAACGCTGGTTGGCGACGTGATGACACGAAATGGAAAAACCATACCGTCCGAAGCGCTGGCGGTCGAAGCGGTTAAAATGTTGCAGCAATACAAGATACAGGGCCTGTTGGTCGTCGATGACGATCACCGCTTGCAGGGTGTTTTGAATTTTAATGACCTGTTGCAGGCCGGGGTCATCTGAATGGTCCCGATGGACGCCGCCTTGAGGGAACGCGCCGCTAAAATACGCATGCTGGTGGTTGATGTGGATGGCGTGTTGACCGATGGCAAATTGTATTTCGACCATGCCGGTAATGAATTGAAGGCCTTCAACACCCGTGACGGACTGGGTATGAAAGCCCTGCAACGCTTCGGTATAGAAGTGGCCGTAATTACGGGCAGGAAATCCGAAGCCGTTGCGCACCGTATGACCCAGCTGGGCATCAAGCATGTCTACCAGGGCCGCGAAGACAAGCTGGATGCGTTTCTGGACTTGCTCAGGATCACCGGCCTGGATGCCCAGCAGGTCTGTTTTGCCGGCGACGACTGGATTGATCTGCCGGTGCTGCTGAGGGCCGGCCTGGCCGTTTCAGTGGCGGATGCCGAGGAACAGGTCAAACAGCAGGTTCACTGGATCACCGGGCGCAATGGTGGCGACGGTGCGGTCAGGGAAATTTGTAACCTGATTCTGTCCGCACAGGAAAAAGACCAGATCATTATGGATGAAATTCTGGCATCATGATCACGCGGAAAACACGGCGCGGAATGATAGCCATGGTGTTGCTCAGCGCGATCAGTTTCTGGATAAGCCGCGCACAGGACAAGCAAGGTCCTGAACCGGTCGCCGGCCTGGACCCGGAACTGGATTACGTCTTGCGCGATTTTGAGTTACAGTTTTTCGATGAATCCGGACTGCCCGCCATCAATATGCAGGCACCCATGTTGCGAAATGATCCCAAGCGGCAGTTGGGCACCGTGGATCATCCGGTCGTCAGGCTGAACCAGGCCGGCGCCGTTTGGGATATGACAGCAGACACGGCCACGGTGACGGCGGACAAGGAGCATGTTCAGTTGATGGGTGAAGTAAAAGTCAGGCGGAATGAACCGGCATCCGGAAACTGGGTCGAAGTCAATACCCGGGAGGTCCGGATTGAAGTTACACCGCAAACGGCCGTTACCGACCAGCCAGTCAGTATATTCGACGGCAATAACCGGGTTGATGCAATCGGCCTCGAACTGGATATGAAAACGAAAACATACACATTACTGCAACAGGTTAAAGCCACTTATGCTGTTAATTAACCGGCCATTCGCCAAGCAGGCCCGCGTTTGCCTGTACCTGTTCCTTTTAAGTCTGAGCCTGCCGTTAATGGCGCTGGAATCCGACCGGCAGGAACCACTGGAGGTCAGTGCGAATTCCACTGACGGAACACTGGGCGACGGCATCACCACTTTGCGTGGAAACGTCGATATACGCCAGGGCACTTTGCGCATCACGGCCGATGAAGCCGAAGTCAACAAGGTTGAAGGAAAAGTGAGCAGGGTAACCTTTCGCGGCAGACCGGCATTCCTCGAACAGGAAATCGAGGAACAGGGCCTGGTGCAAGCCACCGCCAATACCATCGACTACCAGGTTGCCAGCGGAATAGTCACGTTATCGGGTAACGCGGATGTCAAGCATCCACAGTACCAGATCAGCGGCGAGTTACTGACCTACGACCTCAACATCCAGCACTTCCAGGGCAGTAGCGATAAAGATGGCAACGGCAGAATTCATATCCTGCTCGACCCGGAAGTCATTAGCAGTGAAAGCGATAAAAAAGACAAGAAGAACGGAGCAGGGGTTGATCAACCGGACCCTGACTCAAACACACCGGCGTCCGACACCAAGGACTCCGGCAAGGACGGTAACTGATATGCTCAAAGCCACGAACCTGCACAAAACCTATCGTAAAAAAGAAGTCGTGCGTGGCGTAAACATCGAAGTTGAACCGGGTCAGGTGGTGGGTCTGCTTGGCCCCAACGGCGCGGGCAAAACAACCTGTTTTTATATGATCGTCGGCCTGATCCCCACCGACAAGGGCAGCATAACGGTCGATGGCGTCGACATAACGCATAAACCGGTGAATGTCCGCTCCAGTCTCGGTGTCGGTTACCTGCCACAGGAAGCGTCCGTGTTCCGCAAGCTTTCGGTGCGCGACAATATCATGGCCATCCTGGAGTTGCGCCGCGATCTGGATACAGATCAACGCAACGAGATACTGCAAACCCTGATGGAAGAGTTGGGCGTATCCCACCTTGCCAGCCAGATGGGCCAGGTTTTGTCAGGTGGTGAACGGCGCAGGGTGGAAATTGCCAGGGCGCTGGCCGCGAGACCGAGGTTTATCCTGCTGGATGAGCCCTTCGCCGGAATCGACCCGATCTCAGTTCGCGAAATCCAGGGAATCATCAACCAGTTGACGGACCAGAACATCGGTGTCCTGATCACCGACCACAATGTCCGGGAGATGCTTGGCATCTGCCACCACGCCTACATTCTCAATGAAGGCCGGGTGCTGGCGCAAGGCAACGCCGACGCCATTTTGGCCAATGATGAAGTGCGTGAAGTCTATCTTGGCAACGAGTTCCGGCTCTGATAGCAACAGGAACCGGTAAACATCCTTCATGGTCAACCCGTCATTACAACTTCGACTTACACAAAAGCTGGCGATGGCGCCGCAATTGCAACAGGCCATACGCCTGTTACAACTCACCCGCATCGAATTGCGCGACTATATCCAGGAAGTGGTCGAGGCCAACCCCTTACTGGATCATGAAGACCTGACGGATCAGCCGGGCCGGACCGGTAAAGAATCCCCGGCTGAATTTGAAACGCGCGATAAAAGTAACGATGAAGGCGAAAAGGAGTACTCACCCGAGGACTACGACGACCTGCACTGGCAGACCGAACAGGACCAGTGGTCCGACGTGGGCGCCTGGTCGGATGACTTCGCGGAAAGACAGTTCGAAGATACCAGTTCCGGCTCATTGCGTGAGCACTTACTGGCTCAAATTCGACTCGCCCATTTCAGCGAGGTGGATGCCGCGATCGCCACAGCCATTGTCTATGCGCTCGATGATGACGGTTTCCTCAAAGAGGACATCCCGGACATACGCGAAAGCCTGTTGCCGGAGATACGGGTCGAAGATGACGAGGTTCTTGCGGTCTTACACCGCGTGCAGCGACTCGAACCGGTTGGTGTCGCCAGCCGCGACCCCGGGGAGTGCATCCGGGTCCAACTGAAGGCTCAACCTGCCGGAACGCCCGGCGTTGAACTGGCACTCCGTTTGGCGCGTGATTTTCTGAAGCTGGTTGCCAGCAATGCCTATGAGGACATGCTGAAGGAAACCGGGGCATCCTCCGAAAGTCTGAAACAGGCTCTGGAGCTGATCAGGGGGCTGGAACCACGTCCGGGTGCGCGTTTCGACAACCGCCGTGATGAATACCTGGTGCCCGATGTTTTTGTTCGCAGGGATGGCGAAGCCTGGGTGACCACGCTGAGCCCGGAAAGCAACCCGAGCCTGCGTCTGAACAAGTTCTACATCAACCTGTTGCGAAAATCCGGCGGCAAGGACGCCGAGTATTTGCGTGGACGCCTTCAGGAAGCCCGCTGGCTGCTTTCGAGTCTTGAACTGCGCAACCGCACTTTGCTGAAGGTCTCACAGTGCATAGTGGACGCCCAGGACGCCTTCCTCTCCGAGGGCGAAATTGCTATGAAACCATTGATTTTGAAAGATGTTGCAGACCAGATCGGGGTGCATGAATCTACCGTATCGAGAGCCACGACGCGAAAGTACATGCTGACACCCAGGGGTATTTTCGAGCTGAAATATTTCTTTTCCAGCCATGTGCGTACGCTCAATGGCGGCATGATCAGCGCAACGGCGACCAAGGCCCGGATTCAATTGCTGATCGAAAGCGAGCCTTCCGGTCAACCGCTGAGCGATCAGGAAATCTCGCAACTACTGCGTGAAGCGGGCATCTGTGCGGCCCGGCGGACCGTCGCGAAATATCGCGAATCGCTCGGCATTGGTTCGTCCGCTGAGCGCCGGCGAATATATCGCCGCACGGATGAATTTTAGTGCAATTAAAATACCGCAATACAGTCGCAGTCTGCCCCTCAAAAGGCCACTAAACACGATGCGCCGCAACTGGCATGGAAAGCATAGAAAATTGGTTATCCGACGTATAGACTGTATATGTAACCGGCCGGAAAGTCTGATCAGCAATGTTTTTAATACACGTGCGCCAGGCATTTCAGAGATTATTAAATTCAGGTCCGGCAACCGTTGAGGCGCGCCCGACCGACCCTACATTATTAGTAGGGACAAAACATTCAAAGGAGATAGTTAATGCAAATTGATATTACCGGCCACCATGTTGATGTTACCCCCGCACTTCGTGCTTATGTCACCGAAAAAATGCAGAAAATCATGCGCCATTCTGATCAGGTGATATCAATTCGCGTCATTTTGAACGTGGAAAAACTGCAACAATTGGCAGAAGCCACTGTCAACGTCGCCGGACGCACCGTGTTTGCTACCGTCACCGCCACCGATATGTATGCTTCAATCGATGGACTCGTTGACAAACTGGACCGGCAGGTACGCAGGCGCAAAGACCGCAGCACCAGCCACGAGCATGTCAGGCATGAACCAGTGAGCCCGGAAGGCGGTCACTGACCAAAAGCCGCTGAAATCCTGACAATCGAATACTGAAGACCTGCCATGCTGGAAAGTGATCTGCTCAGTCCTGCCCGCATCCTTGCGGATGTAAGAATTAGCAGCAAGAAGCGTTTGCTCGAGTTCATCAGTACGACGATGGCCAGGAAAAATCCCGAGCTGAATTCGAGGGAGATTTTCGAAAGCATTTGCGCCCGGGAGCACCTCGGCAGTACCGCCCTGGGTAACGGTGTCGCCGTGCCGCGCGGACGTATCGACGGCACCAGGGATGTGGAAGCCCTTTTCCTGCGGCTGAGCAAACCCTTGCCTTTCGAGGCGGATGACGGAATACCCGTCGATCTGATTTTTGCGCTGGTCGTTCCAAAAGAATGCACTGCAGATCACGAAAAATTGCTTTCGGGTATCGTTGATCGCTTCGCTGACACGCAGTTACTCGAACAATTGCGTGCCGCGGCGGATGCCAATGAAATGTGGCAATTGCTTTCCAGTTCACACGTCTGAAGGGGTTGCATGGATAGCGTGACGCAGGACATCATCATTGTCAGCGGAATGTCAGGCGGCGGTAAGTCGACCGCACTCAATGCGCTCGAAGACCTCGGCTACTACTGCATCGACAACCTGCCCGGGGCCATGTTGCCGGGTTTCGGACCGCAAATTTCCGCCAACCCGGACCTTTACAAAAAGGTCGCACTTGGCATTGATGCACGTTCACGTGAGTCCGACCTGCAGGTCGTCATTGACTGGATGCGATCGCTCAGGGACGCAGGCTTCAACTGCAGGTTACTGTTTATCACCGCAGAAAAGCCGGTCCTGATCAAACGTTTCAGCGAGACGCGCCGGCGTCATCCGCTCACCGGCAGTGACAAGGTTCTGACCGCTGCCATCGAAAACGAAGCGCGCCTTCTTAAGCCGCTGCGTCGCGGGTCGGACCTGGTCATTGACAGCAGCCATACCAACATTCACCAATTACGCCGCCAGGTTTGGAATTTTGTTGACCGGCGCTCCAGCGACATGACCATCGTGCTCCAGTCCTTCGCGTATAAACTGGGTGTTCCGCAGGATGCCGATTTCATATTTGATGCCCGCATTCTGCCCAATCCTCACTGGCAGGACGATCTCAGGCCACTCACCGGCAGGGACAGGGCCGTCAGTTCATGGCTTGAAAACGATGAACTGGTGAAAAAAATGTCACAGGATATCGAGAACTTCATGGACACTTGGCTGCCGGTGTTCCAGGATGCGCAACGCAGTTATGTCACCATCTGCATCGGCTGCACCGGCGGCAAACACCGATCGGTTTACCTGGCGGAAAGGCTGGCAAAATCGCTTGGTCAAAAACACGAGAATGTGCTGGTACACCACCGCGAAAAGCCGTCCTGGAAAAAGCCCGAGAAAGATAAAGAAGAATAGCTTCGCATTGCTTGAGCAGCATCACTAAGCTGTGTTGCAATATCCCCCCTGGATTCCGACTCCTTGTTACAATGTAGCTGCTATCAAAGCCGGCAAAAAAAATTACGGCTTTCCATAAATCTCACCAAGGGTTGACGAGAGCGATGCGGGAAAATCAGCACGAAGAAAAAACAGCCCGTCACCTGGATCGCTTGTCCGACGCACTGGACAGCGGTGTCCAGTCGCAGGTTAAGAAACTGCTCAACAGTCTCAATGGCGCCGAGATTGGCGATTTGCTCGAATCATTGCCGCAGTCCAGGCGACAGCTCGTATGGAGTCTCGTAAAAGTTGACCTCGATGCCGACGTACTGCTCGAAGTAAACGATGAAGTACGTGCAGGTCTGATTCGCGACACCTCGCCCGATGATCTGATCCAGGCCGTAGGCGACCTGGATATCGATGATCTTGCAGACATTCTCAACGACCTGCCGGACGCCGTCATCACCGAAGTTTTACGCGCCATGGACAGGCAGGATCGTGAAAGACTGGTCCAGGTCATGTCCTATCCGGAGGATTCAGCCGGTGGTTTAATGAACCCCGATGTCGTCACCGTACGACCGGATGTCAGCCTGGACGTGGTCTTGCGCTATGTGCGGCTCAGGGGTGATTTGCCCAAGGTCTTCGACCAGTTATTTGTTGTCGATCGACAGGGCAAGTACCTGGGAAACCTCCAGCTTGCGGCAGTATTGACAAAAGATCCAGCGAACCTGGTGAGTGATTTATACGACACGACCATACCGGCACTCCCGGTCGATATGTCCGCCCGTGAGGTAGCCATTGAATTCGAACACGATGATCTGGTTTCCGCGCCGGTCATCGATCAGGACGGCTATTTGCTCGGCCGGATCACCATCGATGACGTTGTTGACGTCATCCGTGAAGAAGGCGACCACATGGTGCTGACAGCTGCCGGTCTTGATGAAGAAGAGGATATGTTCGCCCCCGTTTTGCATTCCGCGCGCAGGCGTTGGGTTTGGCTGGGCGTCAATCTGATTACCACACTGCTGGCCGCGTTGGTTCTCTACGCCTTTCAGCCCACACTGGATAGACTGGTCGAACTTGCCGTTCTTTTTCCTGTGGTCATGAGC
The DNA here is from genome assembly GCA_036525655.1 of Lysobacterales bacterium. Lineage (GTDB taxonomy): Bacteria > Pseudomonadota > Gammaproteobacteria > Xanthomonadales > SZUA-36 > SZUA-36. The sequence continues at coordinate 8,236 of DATCZY010000112.1, forward strand.
ATGGGCGGCATCGCTGGCACACAAACCCTCACATTGATGATCAGGGGAATGGCCACCGGCCAGGTAAGCGCTCGAAATTCAATGGCGATTTTACGCAAGGAACTGGCCGTTGGCGTACTCAACGGCATCCTGTTTTCGATTATCATCGCAGCCATCGCCTATCTTTGGTACGGCAACGCGGGTCTGGGCCTGGTAATGGCTATTGCGATTATTGCCAACCTGGTGGCCGGCGCCCTGGCCGGCGCGTTAATCCCCGTCGTATTGAAACGAATGTCGATTGATCCCGCCCTTGCGGGCGGTGTGGTATTGACCACGGTGACCGATGTCATTGGCATTTTGGCCTTCATCGGGCTCGCCAGTTATCTGCTGATTGCGCATTAGGACCGGCTGACACCAGCCGGGGAGTTTATTCCAATATGCAGATACTACTGATTACCCAGGAGCCGCCATTAACGGCCGATGCCATCGCAACCGGCAACGCCATCCGCACCGCACAGCTTGCAGGCGCCCTGCGCCGCGCAGGTCACAGCCTCTCTCAAACCTGGCTGGATAGCGCAAACGGTGGGCAACAAAGAAGGTCAGAAGACGCATTTCGCAGCCGGGATGAACTTAACGCAATCATTATCAGGCGGCAGCCGGATGCTATCCTGGTCTCATACTGGGAATTGCTCGATTTGCTGCCATTTGATGTGCCCCAGCCGGTGATTCTGGACTTTGTCGCGCCCAGGCCACTGGAGTTGCTATACGAACACCCCGAACGGGTCAAAGCCGGCTTACAGCGCTTGCAGGCCTATCTTTCAAAGTGCGATTTGATATTAACCGGCAATCAGTCGCAACGCGACCTGCTATGGTTCACCTTGCTGCAGGCGGGTTTCGACCTGCGCGACTGCGACCCTGTGCTGGTCGTGCCGCTGTCGGCGGAACCTGCAGGCAGACCTGAGTCAGATCCCCTCACCAAGGGCTGGACGCTGGTGAGCGGCGGCGTCCACTGGCCGTGGCGTAACTCCGATGACTACTGGAAAGCCATTCAGGACATGAAAGCGGAGGCGGGTCTGAACGCACCGCGCCTGGTACTTTTCGGCGGACCCTACCGCTGGCAGGAAAAAGCCCCCGACAGTGGTGGGACCGGACCGGCAGCCGCAAGCGGCTATGAAGCCGGCGTGGATGTCATGGGCACCGGTCCATACCAGACCCAGGGACTCGCGCCCTACGCCCATTTCAGCCGCTTCCTCCTGGAATCCGCACATATCGGTCTGGAAGTGGCACAAGCCAACATTGAAAGAACCCACAGCCAGTCATTCCGATCGTTGGAGTTTCTGCGCCATGGTTTACCGTTAATCTGCAATGACTATCTGCCGATAGCCGGACTGGTCAAACAATATGGCGCCGGCTGGACCGTCAACGAACCGGGTGAAATTGCGGGCCTGCTACGCAAAATCATGAAGAATCCTGAAGAGTGGAAAACCCGTTCGGAAAATGCCCTGCGTCTTGTCGAAGAAGTGCTGAACCCCGACATAACGGTCAGGCCATTGCTGGAATGGCTGGAAACACCCGTAAAGGCGCCCCGATTGCCCGTGGTACACGAGCAACCCGCGCCGGTGGTGCTTGGCAAACCTCCCCTGCCAGAGCGACTGCGGCGACAGGCCCGTCTGCTCAGACGGGTTGCTCTCAGCCGGCTTTTTCGAACAGCAAAAGCCACCGGTCCCGGTGATAATATCGTCATCGTCACCCGCAGCGACCTGTTTCCCGCAGACCATGGCGCCGCCGTAAAAATTGTCGAAACCGCACGGGGACTCTCGCAGCACGGGTGCAAGGTGGGTGTTGTCAGCGATGACCGGAGTCGTTGGTGGTTATTTGAAAACGGGCAGATAAAACAGTGTCCTCTGCCGTTCTGGCTGCGTTTCCTGAGCCTGCCACGCGCACTGACCCGGTTGCTTCATTTCAGCAAGGATTTACCTGAGAGCAACAGCTTTCTTTACCTGCCACTCACCGATGGCAGTTTTTTCTGGCATTGCCTTTATGTGGGCAAAAAGCTCAACGCAGGTATCCTGCAGGCCGAGTTTCCGGCCTACGCCAAACCGTGCCTGGATGCCCGGGAAATACTCAACGCCGCGGTTGTCCTGGTCGAACATAATGTCGAATACGCCCGGCTCAAAGCACAGATCGCCGAACTTTCCGGGCAACAGTTCAAAAACCTCAGAGCAATTGAAATCGACCTGTGCAACCGCTCCGATGCCGTCGTGTGTGTTTCGGATAACGACCGCCAGCAACTGCTCAGGGATGGTGTAAAACCGGAGTTGCTGCATACCATCCCCCACGGCTTTAACCCGGAACCTTACCAACTGCCGGCGCAAACGACACTGCGAAAGCAGTTTGACCTGCCGGATAACGCGGTATTGCTCGCGTTCCACGGCACATTCTCCTATCCACCGAACCGTGATGCATTGCAGGTTTTTGCAGATATTCTATTACCTAAACTAAAGAGTGAACGGCAATCATTCCACGTCATCGCCATAGGCCGTAACCCGCCGGCAGAAAGCATTCATCCCAATATCCATTTCACCGGAAGTGTAGATGAAGTCGGCCCATGGCTTAAAGCCTGTGATATCGCGGTGATCCCATTGCGCGAGGGCGGCGGCACGAGGATGAAAATCATCGATTGTTTTGCTGCCGGACTGCCCGTGGTCAGCACCTCGAAAGGAATCGAGGGAATTCCCGTCATCAACGGGCGCGAGGCTTTTATATGCGATGAATGGTTGGGTATGATCAACAAAATCATGGCGCTGGCCGAGTCAAAAGAGCTCCGGCAACAATTGTCTTCGGCAGCTTTGGCATTTACCTCTGCAATGGACTGGAAGAGCCTGAGCAGGCGTTATATCGACATTTATTCCGCCGTGCGTCGGGTACCCCAATGATAAAATCGATGTTTCATGGCAAGCTTTGCACTTGCAGCGTGCAGCGCATACAGCAATTATTGGAAGTGAATCATGAATAACCTATCCGATACGACAGTTGAAGTCAGGGAGGTTTCGGGAAGAAAGTCACTGAAGACTTTTATCCGCATTCCCTGGAACATCTATAAAGACGACCCGAACTGGGTGCCGCCACTGATGTTCGAGCGCCAGGAGTCACTCTCACGCAGGCATCCTTATTTCAAACACGCAAAGTGGCAGGCATGGATCGCTTACCGCAACGGCGAGCCCGTCGGGCGAATCTCGGCTCAGATCGATGACCTGCATCTGCAGGAATACGAAACAAAAACCGGGTTTTTCGGATTAATTGAAGCCCCCGATGAC
>DATCZY010000113.1:0-3244 GCA_036525655.1 Lysobacterales bacterium
ATTTCAGCCGTCAATGCCTTGAGTTGCGCGTCCGAGAGGTTATCGACGAACGGGTGGTAACCACGGGGCTCTATGCCCTGCCCGAGCATCACAGCCGCCCAGGAGCGCTCACGGAACATCTCGCTATTGTCGCGTACTGCGCGGGCATTACTTTCGAACAAGGCGATCTTGTGGGCCAGGCTTTCCGGCACCGACATCTCACTGCAATCGACCCAGTATTTCGAATCACGGCGTTGCGTCACTTTGTAGTGCAGGATGATAAAGTCGCGAATCTGCTCTATCTCCTGCGTGGTCTCATTGTTGAACTGCCTGACCTCGGCCGGATCGATTTCGGCAGCGGGAAACATCCTGACCAGGCGCAGTATGCTGTTCTGAATAAGGTGGATGCTGGTCGATTCCAGGGGCTCGAGAAAACCGCTGGACAAGCCCACCGCTACGCAGTTTTTGACCCATTGCTGCGCACGTCGACCGGTACGGAATCGGATGGTCCGGACCTCGTTGAGCGGCTTGCCTTCGAGGTTGTCCAGTAAGGCCTTCTTCGCAAGGTCATCTGACAGGTAGTCACTGCAGTAAACAAGGCCGTTGCCCACCCGGTTCTGCAGCGGTATTTTCCACTGCCAGCCGCTGGTCCGGGCGGTGGACCGGGTATAGGGGGCTGGTGGTGAAACCAACTCTGTCTGCACGGCCACGGCGCGGTCGTTGCGCAACCAGTGCGACCAGTCCTCCCATCCCGTCTGCAGCGTTTGCTGAATCAGTAAACCGCGAAAACCTGAACAGTCGATAAACAGGTCGCCTTCAATTCGGTCACCTGACTCCAACTCGATCGATTCGATGAAACCGGATTCTCCATTAACCTGAACATCGACGACCTTGCCCTCGATCCTGCGTACGCCGTTCGCCTCACTGAGTTTGCGCAGGTACTTCGCGTACAAACTGGCGTCGAAATGGTAGGCGTACTGTGGTTGCGGCGCTGAGTCGAGGGTGAACCTGCCTGCCTGTGCCATTGACGCCTCGAGGCTAAAGTCTCGAAGTTCGTCTGTATTGCCATGCCGGCGGGCCTTGAGCCAGTAATGATGGAACTGTGCCGCCCAGGCCTCGACTCCGGTTGGGCCGAAAGGGTGAAAGTAGCTTTCTCCCAGGCGGCCCCAGTTCTCGAATTCGATCCCGAGCTTGATCGTGCCGTTGACGGCCCGCAGAAATTCATCCTCTTTCAATTCGAGCAGGGCATGAAAAGACTTGATCAGGGGGATGACCGCCTCGCCCACGCCGACCGTACCGATGTCATCTGACTCCACCAGGGTGATGTCGATGGTCTGGCCGAGACTCTTGGCCAGACCGGCTGCCGCCATCCAGCCGGCGGTACCACCGCCTACTATAATCACTCGCTGAACCCGGTTCATTGCCCCGTCCTGAAAGTTATAAAGACTGTGCCCATCTCCTGTTCAACCCTCACTTGTTCAGCTTGTTGCGCAGCAGCATACGAATTTTTCGCGCGGCGTTTTCATCGAGCGGATCAAGAACGCCCCGCCGGCCTTCAGGCAGGTGCTCAATCAGTTGTTCCTCCGGATTAAAAATGTAGTGATCAAAGAAAACCCGCCAGGCGCGTCGTTGCGGAGCTGGCAACTCGCGGATGCTCAGTATGGCATGCAGCATGGCGTCCAGCGGTGCTCCAAGATAGTAAGGAACCGGCAGCCACCAGTGATTCACCAGGATGTTCAGACTCTCGAGCCCCTCGACATGGTGCCACCACATGCTTGGGATATACACGGCATCGCCGGGTTCGAGCACGGCTGTCCGGGCATGTTTCAATGCCTCGGCAAAGCGCGGAAAACGCTCAAAATCAGGCCGTTTGAAATCGACCATGCTGACCGGCTGACCGGCCGGGGTGAATTCGATCGGTCCAACATACAGGTTCGCGATCTGCTCCGGTGGAAACAGGGTGAAGCGTCTTCTGCCGGCGGCCACGACCGCGATATTCTCGAGTACGTCGTAATGGGCGGCCACCCGGTGCCTGTTACCCAGCCAGATCCGCACGGTGGGCTTGATATCGGGAAGATCAAGGCGGTTATCGGCTGCAAAGCCCGGCAGGCAGTATTCGGTTTCTGTCGAACCCATGTAGATGGTGGGTGGGTGGGGATCATTTTCGCAGCTCTCGAGCTCGTCCAGCACCGCTGCCAGCCGGGTGTCAACCTGCTCAAAATTCATCGAAGAGAGATCATCATTGTAAAATACGCGACCCTCGTTCGCGGGAGCGCCCTTACAGGCGCGAACGGGTACATCGGCGGCGCAATCGCGCAGGTAGCGGGTCAGGTCAGCGTTAGAAACTTTTGCCTTTTGTACGGCCTTCCATTGTGACGCCAGACCACGTATCACGAAGGGTTCGTCCGATTGTGAGACCGCGTCGAGCACATGCTGATCCAAGCCCAGGCTAAGTTCAGCGATCGGGGCCATCCCGCTTAAGAGATCAGTTGAAGTCATTTCGATTCATCAAGCTCCGGGGCCGGTCTGTGAACTCAACAGTGCATTCTTACGATCGATTAATTTTCGAAAATTTGGCATCGAAGCCAGCATCATGTAAATACTTTGTAAAAGTCCTTTTTGGTGAAGCGCTTCGAGCGAAGCGCCATTGAGTTCACGCAGGCGATCCTCGTTGATAATGTGCAAGCCCGTGAGCGTATGCTTTTCGCCATTCGCCAAGGTAAACTCCATGGCGGACGTCTCAACCAGGTCCAGACCAACCAGCAGTTTGGAAAACACCTGGTTGACCTCGTTGCCCTGGTGAATGGTCAGCAGCACCGAACTGATGCGCTCGAGCAGGGGGCTTTCACCACCATGCTCCAGAAACACCGGCACCCCTTCCGTCATGCTCACTTTCGGATGATCCACATCGACATGAACGACAGGTTGGCGCTGCGGTATACCGGATTCCATGGTTTCCTGGAAACCGATCAGGAATGGCTGGCGCTCGATGGCCAGGGGTATGTAGCGGGCATCCCAACCGTGCGGGCCCAGGAACAGGTTTTCTTTGTTAGAAAGCCCCAGCAACGCCACTGGTTCAAAATGACCAGACTCCTTGTTGCGCGTCAACACGATCGGATACTCCATCTGTAGTTCGCTGAACTCCATGGGAAAAACCCGGACCGTACTGATATCGAATCCCTGGCCCTTGCGATAACCAGGCAAGATCTTCAGGTCCTTGTGCGTGATGTTGTTAAGTAAGGCGTGTTTGCTCATGGCATATTCC